>JAKABK010000023.1 GCA_021796905.1 Actinomycetes bacterium | reverse complement strand
CAGCAGCAGCAGCTGGCTGCGCGACAGGTCCCGCTTCAGCTTGCGGTCGCTGGCCTCGAAGTCGCCGACTGATGGTCGTTCCGCTGCTGTCGTCACGACACCCTCCCCATTCGGTTTCGCCCCGGGTCCCCGGGACGGTGATCCTGGCGGGCGAGTATAGGCACGCCCGCGAGCGGCACCGTGTTTCTCGCTCGTGAACGATCAAGGCAGTGCCTCCGGGGCTCGGCCTCCGGGGCTCGGCCGTCGGAGCTCAACGGCCGACCGCTACCAGGGTGGCGTCGGCCAGGAGGGAACGGCCCGGACCCAGCCACCGGGGTGCAGCGACCCGGGGGTGCCCGTCGCCTGGCTCGGGGGCTACTGGCGGTAGCGCGCTCCGATCGGCCACGCTGGTGGGGTGCAGAGCTGGACACCCGAGAGCTGGCGGGCCCGCCCGGCGGCCCAACAGCCGGACTGGCCCGACGGGCACGCCCTCGAGCAGGCCTTGAAGCAGTTGTCGACCCTGCCGCCGCTGGTCTTCGCCGGCGAGGCCGCCGGCTTGCGCCGGGCACTGGCGCAGGTCTCGGCCGGGGAGGCCTTCGTCCTCCAGGCCGGTGACTGCGCCGAGAGCTTCGCCGACTTCGCCGCCGACACGATCCGCGACAAGCTCAAGGTGATCCTGCAGATGGCGGTGGTGCTCACCTACGCCGGCGGGGTGCCGGTCGTGAAGCTCGGGCGGATCGCCGGCCAGTTCGCCAAGCCCCGCTCCTCGCCGACCGAGGTCGTCGACGGCGTCGAGCTGCCGGTGTTCCGGGGCCACATCGTCAACGACGACGCCCCCAGCCCCGCCGGCCGGGTGCCCGACCCGCGCCGCCTGGTGCGTGCCTACCACCAGTCGGCGGCGACGCTCAACCTGCTCCGGGCGTTCACCAAGGGTGGTTACGCCGACCTGTCCCAGGTCCACACCTGGAACCAGGAGTTCGTGGCGAGCAGCCCCGGTGGGCGTCGGTACGCCGCGGTCGCCGACGAGATCGAACGGGCGCTGCGCTTCATGCGGGCCTGTGGGATCAACCTCGGCGACGAGAACGACCTGCACCAGGTGGACTTCTGGACCAGCCACGAGGCGCTGATCCTCGGCTACGAGGAGGCCCTCACCCGCCGGGACTCCCTCTCGGGCGACTGGTACGACTGCTCCGCGCACCTGTTGTGGGTCGGTGAGCGCACCCGCCAGCTCGACGGGGCACACGTCGAGTTCCTCTCCGGGGTCGCCAACCCGGTCGCCGCCAAGATCGGCCCGACCGCCACCCCAGAAGAGCTCGTCGCTCTCTGCGACCGGCTGGACCCGGACCGGCAGCCGGGCCGGTTGACCCTGGTCAGCCGGATGGGGGCCGAGCAGGTCTCCACCCTGCTGCCCCCGCTGCTCAGCGCCGTGGAACGCTCCGGGCACCCGGTGGTCTGGACCTGCGACCCGATGCACGGCAACACCTTCACCGGGCCCGGCGGGCGCAAGACCCGCCACTTCGAGCACGTGATCGCCGAGATCTCCGGTTTCTTCGACGCCTGCCGCTCGGTTGGGACCTGGCCGGGAGGGGTGCACGTCGAGCTGACCGGCGACAACGTCACCGAGTGCCTCGGGGGGTCGGAGGCGATCGGCGAGGACGACCTGGAGCTGCGCTACACCACCACCTGCGACCCTCGCCTCAACGGCCGCCAGTCCCTGGACCTGGCGTTCCGGGTCGCCGAGCTGCTCCGGCGCTGAACCGAGCCCACGATTCCCGACCGGCGAGGTCGGGTTTTGGTAGGATCGGGTGGTGACCGGTCCCGAAGAGCGCTCCGCCCGCCCCGGGCCCGGCGAGCACCCGGGGTACTGTGACGCCCCGAAGCGACGGGCCGGGACGCAGCCGACCGTGACGGTCCCTGCGTCCGGCCGAGGAGACAGCGCAGCCGGATGACCCCCCCCGATCCACTGACCGTCCTCGACCAGCCAGGTCCCCGACCGTCGCCACCTGGCCTGGTGGCCCCACCCGGGGCGGGGATCGGCGACGACGAGCTGGCCGAGCTCGCCGCCGCGTTCGAGCACCAAGCGCCCGGGGCGGTGATCGCCTGGGCGGTCGAGGCGTTCCACCCCCACCTGTGCCTGACCGCCTCGATGACCGACGCGGTGCTGATCGACCTGGCGGTCTCGGTCGAGCCGTCGATCGAGGTGGTCTTCATCGACACCCGTTACCACTTCCCCGAGACCCTCGAGACGGTCACCGCGGTGCGACGTCGCTACGGGCTCAACCTGCGGATCATGACCGTGCCTCCCCAGCCGCAACCGTTGTGGCAGACCGACCCGGTCAACTGCTGCTCGGCAGCCAAGGTCGAGCAGCTCGACCGGGCGCTGCAGGGCAAGCTCGCCTGGATGAGCGGCCTCCGACGAGCCGAGGCGGAGACCCGCACCGACGCTCCGATCGTCTCCCGGGACCGTCGCGGCCTGGTGAAGATCAACCCGCTCGCCACCTGGAGCGACCTGGACGTCGCCGGCTACATCGCCGACCACGACGTCCCGGTCAACCCGCTGCTCGAGCGCGGCTACCTGTCGATCGGTTGCGCGCCGTGCACCAAGCCGGTGGCTGCCGGCGCCGACCCCCGCTCGGGGCGGTGGGCGGGCAGCTCGAAGACCGAGTGCGGCATCCACTCCTGATCCGCCACCCCCGCTACGGCCCCTACCGTCCGGCGCCGGCCCGCCAGCGGCCCGACCCTCACCGGCACCGGCCGGTTCAGCCCAGCTGCTCGACGAAGCGCTCCAGCTGCTTCAGGTTCCGGCACTCGTAGACCCCGTCGCAGTGGGGGGCGTAGTGGCCGATGATCGAGTCCCCGGTGTCCCAGTAGGAGCGGGGCTCCGGGTCGAGCCAGTAGACGTGGCGGGCCCGACGGGCCAGCTCGGCTAGCACCCACGCCCCCGACGCGTGGTAGTTGTTGCGGGCGTCGCCGAGGAGCAGGACGGTGGTGCGACCCTCCACCTGGCGACCCCAGCGATCCCAGAACGCCTCGAGGGCGTGCCCGTAATCGGAGTGACCGTCGACCCAGATCACGTCGGCCTCGGTGTTGATCCGGTGGATCGCGGCGCCGATGTCGTCGGCGCCCTTCAGGTAGTCGGTGACCTCGTCGATGCCGTCGATGAAAGCCCACGCCCGGACCCGACTGAACTGGGAGCCGAGGGAGTAGACGAGCTGGAGGGTGAAACGGGCGAACGCCGCGACCGACCCGGAGATGTCGGCGACGACCATGATCTCCGGCTTGGAGGGGCGGGGCGGCTTGAACACCGGCTCGATCGGGACCCCGCCGGCCGACAGCGACTCGCGCACCGTCGCCCGGAAGTCGAGCGGTCCCCGCCGTCCCCGCCGGCGTTTGCGGGCCAGGCGGACAGCCAGCTTGCGGGTGAGCGGGGCGATCGCCCGCCGCAGGGCGACCATCTCCTCCCGGGTGGCGTGCATGAACTCGATGTCCTCCGGCAGCGGCCTGCGGACCGTCCTGGCGACCGCTTCCGCTCCCCGGTCGGCCACGAGACGCCGGCGGATCTCCGCCTCGACCTGTTTGCGGAGCGCGTCGATCCTGCTCTCGTACTCCTCGCGCACCAGACGCTCGTCGAGGTCACCGCCCTCGCCGACCCCGCCCTCGGCGTCGAGGAGACGGCCGAGCAGCGCCTCGAGGTCGAGCTGGCGGAGGGTGCGGTACAGGTAGTAGGTGCCGCCGACGGGGCGTCCCGGCTCCATCCCGGCGTAGCGCGCCACCGCGGCCCTGGCGATCGCGGCGAGCAGCGCCCGGTCCCCGTCGCGCAGCGCCCGGTAGAGCATCTCGGCGAGCTGCTCGGCCGACAGCGCCTCCATCCCCCCGCCGGCGTCACCCTCGGGCACCCCGAGCAGGCCCGAGACGAGCTGCGCTTCCTCGTCGTCTTCGGGTTCGTGGCCGAGACGGTACTGCTCGCCCCGGTAGGCGAAGTAGACGTCGAAGACCGTCTCGAAGACCTTCCAGTGGGCGTCGGCCTTGACCATCGTCGCCGCCATCGCGTACTTGACGGCGTCGCGGTCGCCGAGGGGGACGTGGCGGAGGGCTTCGACCGCGTCGAGGTTCTCGGTGAGGCTCACCGGGATACCTGCCGAGCGCAGCTCGGCGACGAAACCTGCGACGGTGGCGAGCAGCCCGGCGGAGCTGCCCGCCGGCAACGTCTCGTCCGGGGGAAAGACCTCCCCTACCACGCCTAGCGCGCCGCCGGGGCGGCCAGCTCCTTGGCGGCCCGGTCGATGTCCGACTGGTACTTGAGCAACACGTGCAGCGTCCCGGTCGCCGTCTCGGTGTCGACGTGGCGGATCCCGAGCAACAACAAGGTGCGGGCCCAGTCGAGGGTCTCCGACACCGACGGCGCCTTCTTCAGGTCCAGTGCGCGTATGGAGCGGACGATCCGCACGACCTGCTCGGCGAGGTCCTCCGCGATCCCCGGTACCCGCACCGAGACGATCTCGCGCTCACGTTCGAGCTCGGGGTAGTCGATGTGCAGGAACAGGCAGCGTCGCTTGAGGGCCTCGGACAGCTCGCGGGTGTTGTTGGAGGTGAGGAACACCAGCGGCACCTGGCGGGCTGCGACGGTTCCCAGCTCGGGGATCGACACCTGGTAGTCGGAGAGGACCTCGAGCAGCAGCGCCTCGGTCTCGACCTCGACCCGGTCGACCTCGTCGACGAGCAGGACCACCGGGTCCTCGGCCCGGATCGCCTCCAGCAGCGGGCGGGTCAGCAGGAACGGCTCGGAGAAGATGTCCTCCTCGACGTCTCCCCAGCCGCCGGCACCGCCGTCCTCGGCGACCCGCTGGGCCTGGATGCGCAGCAGCTGCTTCTTGTAGTTCCACTCGTAGAGCGCCTTGGACTCGTCGAGACCCTCGTAGCACTGGAGGCGGATCAGGCGGGCCCCGGTCATCTCGGCGACCGACTTGGCCAGCTGGGTCTTGCCGGTCCCGGCGGGACCCTCGACGAGCACCGGTTTGCCCAGCCGCTCGGCGAGGAACACCACCCCGGCGATCCCGTCGTCAGCGAGGTAGTCGACCTCGCGGAGCGCTCTGCGGACCTCGGCGGGGCTCGCGAAGCGGGGGGCGGGGTCGGTCACTTCGGCGGTTCTCCCTCGGGTCGGTGACGCCGGCGGTGGGTGCGGCGCTCCGGGGATCCTACCGGTCGGTCGGCCCGACCACCGCTGCCGCGTCCGCTCGCCCGACCGCCCGCCTGCAAGCGGGTGCCGTCCGCGTCGAGGACCCGCCCGCGAACCCCCTCGGCGGCAGCTCCCCCGTCTTCGGCCCTGAGGTCACAGCACTACTGGCCCGCGGCCGCCCAGATGGCCGTAGGCGGTCCCTGACCGACCCGGAGGTGGCCCTCACCGTCGAGGAGGTACTTGGTGGTGGTGAGCGCCAGGAGGCCCATCGGTCCCCTGGCGTGCAGCTTCTGGGTGCTGATCCCGATCTCGGCACCGAAACCGAACTGCTCCCCGTCGGTGAAGCGGGTCGAAGCGTTCACCGCGACCACCGCCGCGTCGACCTCCCGCTGGAAGCGCCGGGCCGCGGCCCGGTCCGAGGTGACTATCGCCTCGGTGTGACCGGTGCCGTACCGGGCGATGTGCCCGATCGCCTCGTCGAGGTCGGCGACGACCCTCACCGACAGGCGCAGGTCGAGGTACTCGCGTCCCCAGTCGTCCTCGACTGCGGGAGCGACCCGGGACGGGCCGAGGATCGCCCGGGTGGCGTCGTCGCCGACCAGTTCCACCCCGTCGAGCGCGGGGGCCAGCCGGGGCAGGAAGGCGTCGGCCACCTCGGCGTGGACGAGCAGCGACTCGGTGGCGTTGCACACCCCCGGCCGGGAGGTCTTGCCGTTGACGACCACACCGACGGCCATGTCCAGGTCGGCGGCACGGTCGACGAAGACATGACAGTTGCCGTCCCCGTCGATCACGTAGGGCACGGTGGCGTTCTCCACCACCGCGGAGATGAGCGCCGGGCCGCCGCGGGGCACCAGGCAGTCGAGCACCCCCCGCAGTCTCATGAACGCCACCGCCCCTTCCCGGCTGGTGTCGGCGATCAGCTGCACCGTGTCGACCGGCAACCCGGCTCCCGCGCACGCCTCCCGCAGCAGTCCGGCGATCGCCTGGTTGGAGCTGATCGCCGCCGAGCTGCCTCTCAACAGCACGGCGTTGCCGGCCTTCAGGCACAAGGCGGCGGCGTCGCTGGTCACGTTCGGACGGTTCTCGTAGATGACCCCGACCACCCCGAGAGGGACCCGGACCTGTCGGATCTCGAGCCCGTCGGGACGAACCCATCCCGCCACGCCCTGGCCGACCGGGTCGGCCAGGGCGGCGACCTGTCGGAGGCCGGCGGCCAGTCCGCCGACGCGTTGGTGGTCGAGGCGGAGACGGTCGGCCACCGCGGGCGGGGTCTCGGCGCGTTCGGCGCGCCCGAGGTCCTCGGCGTTGGCGGCGAGCAGCTCACCGGCGGACGCCTCGAGCAGGTCGGCGGCGAGGTGCAGGGCGGCGTCCCTGCGCTCGCCCGGGGCGAGCGCCACCTCCCGGGCGGCGAGGACCGCCCGCTGCCCGACCCGTTCGAGGCTCTCTGCTCCCATCAGCTCTCTGCTCCCATCAGCCCACCCTACGGCGCCGCTATGCGCCGACGCCCTCCTCTCGCCCTACCATTGTGGTCATGTTCAAGGGTCTGAAGCGCCAGGTCAAGTACCAGACCGCCAAGGTCAACAGCAAGCTCGAGGAGCGCGCCGACCCGAAGATCCAGCTCGAGCAGGCGATCGCCGAAGCGCAGAACCAGCAGCGGCTGCTGATGGAGCGGGCCGCTACGGTCGTCGCCCGCCAGAAGCAGACCGAGCTGCAGCTGAACCGGGCGATGGACGACCTGGCGAAGATCAACCAGTCGACCCGCCAGGCCCTGGTGCTCGCCCAGCAGGCCGCCGCAGCGGGGGACGCCACCAAGGCCGCGCAGTACAACCAGGCGGCGGAGAGCTTCGCCGACCAGCTGGTCAGCCTGGAGAAGCGGGTCGAGGACCTGAAGCAGATGAGCTTGCAGACCGCCCAGGCGTCCGAACAGGCGAAAGCGGCCGTCAAGCAGAGCGCGACCCGCTACCAGCAGCAGCTGGCGGAGCGGAACAAGCTGCTCGGACAGCTCGAGCAGGCCAGGATGCAAGAGCAGCTCAACGCCGCGACCAGCCAGCTCAACCAGTCGGTCGGCTCCGACGTCCCCTCCCTCGAGCAGGTCCGCGACAAGATCGAGGCCCGCTACGCGAAAGCGGTCGGCACCTCCGAGCTCGGCAACGCGACGGTCGAGTCGCGCATGCTCGAGGTCCAGGAGGCGGTCGTCGGGGCCCAGGCCCAGTCGCGCCTCGAGCAGATCAAGGCCCAGATGGCCCTCGAGGCCGGCGGAGCCGCCCCCGAGCCGGCCGGGTCGGCCGGGACCCTCGCCGCCCCGGCGACCGGTGAGCTGTCGATGCCGCCCGGGGGCACCGAGGGCTCGTCCGCAGAGGACTGATCCCGCCCCCGGCTCGCCGCCGGCTGGCGCGGTTGTCCCGGGAGCCGGTCAGCTGCCCGGCTTCTCGTCGTGGCCGCCGAACTCCTTGCGCATCGCCGAGAGCAGCTTGTCGGCGAAGTCGGCCTCCCCCCGGCTGGCGAAGCGCTCGAAGAGAGCGGCGGTGAGCACGTGGGCGGGGGCGCCGACGTCCACCGCGGCGTGGATCGTCCAGCGTCCCTCCCCCGAGTCCGACACCCGGCCGGCGAAGCTCCCGAGCGCCGGGTCCTGGCCGAGGGCGTGGGCGGTGAGGTCGAGCAGCCAGGAGGAGATGACACTCCCCCGCCTCCACACTTCGGCGATCTCGGCGGTGTCGAGGTCGTAGCGGTAGTACTCGGGGTGGTCGAGGGGGGCGGTCTCGGCGTCGCCCCCACCCTGGTCGGCCGAGCCGACGTTCGCCTTGTGCAAGATGTTCAGGCCCTCGGCGTAGGCGGCCATTATCCCGTACTCGATCCCGTTGTGGACCATCTTCACGAAGTGGCCCGCCCCGTTCGGCCCGCAGTGCAGGTAGCCCTGCTCGGCGGGTGACGGGTCCCCGCTGCGCCCCTCGGTCCGGGGGGCGGCGTCCACCCCGGGGGCGATCGCCGCGAAGATCGGGTCGAGGTGGCCGACGACGTCTGTTTCCCCTCCGATCATCAAGCAGTAGCCCCGCTCGAGGCCGAACACCCCGCCGCTCGTGCCGCAGTCCACGTAGTGGATCCCCTGCCCGGAGAGGGTCGCGGCCCGGCGGATGTCGTCCTGGTAGTAGGAGTTGCCTCCGTCGATGATGATGTCGTCGGCCTCTAGGACCTCGGCGAGGCTGTCGACGGTCCGACCGGTGACCGCCGCGGGCACCATGACCCAGACCGCGCGTGGTGCCTCCAGCTTACCGGCGAGGTCCTCCAGGGACCCGGCGCCGACCGCCCCCACCGCCTCGAGCGCTCCCACCGCGTCGGGGTTCACGTCGTAGACCACGCAGGTGTGCCCGGCGGCGCTGAGGCGACGCACCATGTTGGCCCCCATCCGACCCAAACCGACCATTCCGAGCTGCACCAGCGCCTCCTGTAGTTGGGTTGACGACAGGGTCCTACCCCGTCAGGGGAGCAGTACCAGGTCGTCGCGGTGGACCGCCTCCTCGGGGACGTCGTCGGGCAGGCCGGAGGTGCGCCGTCCCGCGAGCTCCCGGAGCTGGTCGGCTCCGTAACGGACCAGGCCCTTGGCGAACACCCGACCGTCGGGACCGGCCAGCGAGACCGCCTCGTCGGGCCCGAAGACCCCTTCGACGGCCACCACCCCGGCCGGCAGTAGCGACACTCCCCGCTCGGTGAGGGCGCGGCGGGCGCCGTCGTCGACCACGACGGTCCCGGAGGAGGTCACCGCGAAAGCGATCCACAGCTTGCGGGCCGGTAGCCGCCGTGGCCTGGCGCTGACGACGGTGCCGACACCTGGCCGTCCGGCGACGGCGTCGGTGAGCACCCCCGGGCGTCCGGCGTCGGCGATCACCGCTCTCACCCCCGACCAGGCGGCGATCTTCGCGGCGGCGAGCTTCGAGGCCATCCCGCCACTGCCGCGCTCGGTCCCCGGCCCTCCCGCCAACGCCTCTATCTCGTGGTCGACCTCGGAGATCTCCTCCACCAGCGACGCCTCGGTGTCGACCCGAGGGTCGGCGGTGAGCAGCCCGGGAGCGTCGGTCAGCAGCACCAGCAGCTCGGCGGCCAGCAGATGGGCGACCAGAGCGGCCAGCCGGTCGTTGTCGCCGAAGCGGATCTCGTCGTCGGCGACGGCGTCGTTCTCGTTCACGACCGGCACCACCCCGAGCTCTAACAGCAGGCCGAGGGTCTGGCGGGCGTGGAGGTACTGGGCGCGGTCCACGAAGTCGTGGGGGGCGAGCAGCACCTGGCCGCCGATCAGCCCGACGGCCGACAGGGCCCGGTACCACTCGCCGATCAGGTGCCCTTGGCCGACCGCGGAGACCGCCTGCAGGACTGCGATGTCCCTCGGGCGCCGCTCGCCGAAGCCGAGCCGGGGGAGCCCGGCGGCGATCGCACCGCTGGTCACCACCACCACCGCGGTGCCGGTCGAGCGGAGCTCTGCTACGTCGCGGGCGAGCTTGTCGACCTTGAGCGGGTCGATCGCGCCCGTCGCGTCGGTCACCGAGGAGGTCCCGACCTTGGCCACGACCACCGGGAGGCTCAACCCGGACCCCGCCGGGGGAGGGTCACGAGTCCGGCTGGTAGGCGAGCTCGAGGGCCCCGATGCGCACCGTGTCGCCGTCGCGCGCCCCGGCCCGGGCGAGTGCCCGGTCGACCCCGAGGCCTCGCAGCTTGGCCCGCGCGTACTCGAGGGCGGCGGCGTCGGTCAGGTCCGACAGGGCCACCGCCCTGAGCGCCGGCCGGCCGCCGACCACCCAACAGCCGTCGGGGCCCCGCTCGACGCTCACCCCCTCCGGCACCGGCCGGTGCAGCACCCGCCGCGACGGAGCAGGGAGGCTCCGCCTGACGTCGGCGACCATCGTCGCCAGCGTCGCGACCAGCCGGTCGACACCCTCGCCGGTGACCGCCGAGACGACCAGCTCCGGTCCCCGGCCGGGTTCGGGAACGGGACCGACCTCGCCCGGAGCGGACAGGTCGAGCTTGGAGCCGACGACCAGGCGGGGGCGCTCCAACAGCTCGGGACGGTAGTTGCCCAGCTCGGCCAACAGCACCGTCTCCTGACGCAGCGGGCTGGTACCGTCGGGCGCGGCCAGGTCGCACAACACGACCAGCACCCGGGCCCGTTCGACGTGGCGGAGGAACTGGTGGCCGAGACCGCGACCCTCGCTCGCTCCCTCGATCAGTCCGGGGATGTCGGCGACGACGTACTCCTGGTCGTCGTAGCGTACGACCCCCAGGTGCGGTTCGAGGGTGGTGAAGGGGTAGTCGGCGATCTTCGGGCGGGCGGCGGAGATCCGCGAGATGAGGGTGCTCTTGCCGGCGTTCGGGAAGCCGATGAGCGCGACGTCGGCGGTCAGCTTCAACTCGAGGTCCAACCAGCGCTCCTCGCCCGGCTCGGCCTGCTCGGCGAAACCCGGGGCCCGCCTCCGGTTGGAGAGGAACCGGGCGTTGCCCCGCCCCCCCTGGCCTCCCCGGGCGGCCAGCCAACGGTCACCCTCGTGGGGAAGGTCTGCCAGCACGGTGCCGTCCGCTGCGCTCACGACGGTCCCCTCCGGCACCGGGACCTCCAGGTCGGCTCCGCCGCGACCGTGCCGGGACTTGCCCGACCCGTGGGTGCCGCTCGTGGCCCGACGGTGAGGATGGTCCCGGAACCCGTAGAGCGAAGCGACGTTGCGATCGGCGACCAGCCAGACGTCACCGCCCCTACCCCCGTCACCGCCGTCGGGGCCTCCCTTGGCCACATGGGCCTCCCGCCGGAACGAGACCGCCCCGGCTCCACCGTCGCCGGCCCTGACATGGACCTGGGCCCGGTCCACGAACGCGGGCATCCGCCCGCCTGATCAGCCCTGGGTGGCGACGACGTCGACCAGTCGACGTCCCTTGCGGGAGCCGAACTTGACCCGGCCGTCGCTCAGGGCGAAGAGGGTGTCGTCCCCGCCACGGCCGACGTTCTCGCCGGGATGGAAGTGAGTGCCACGCTGGCGGACGATGATCGAGCCGGCGGTCACCGCGGTGCCGTCGAAGACCTTCACACCGAGACGCTGGGCGGCGGAGTCCCGCCCGTTGCGCGTCGACCCGCCACCTTTGGTCTTGGACATCGCTTCGCTCCTGGCCTCTACCGGCTGATGCCGGTGATCTCGATCGTGGTGTAGTGCTGGCGGTGACCCCAATGGGTTCGGGCCCGGGCCTTGGGCTTGTACTTCAGACCCCGGATCTTCGGTCCGCTGGCGGTGCCGACCACCCGGGCCGACACGACCGCCCGCCCGAGCTGCTCGGCCTGGGACACCACGGTCTGGCCGTCGACGACGAGCACCGGTGTGAAGCTCACCTCCGAGCCGGGCTCGGCGTGCAGCAACTCGACCGCGAGGGTCTGGCCCTGCTCCACTCGTTCCTGCTTGCCACCGGTCTTGATCACTGCGTACACAATCCGGAGATCCTACCAGCCCCGGCCGGCCCGGGGGTCGCTGCTGCCGGCCCGGGCCCGGGGCGCTACCCCTCCAGCAGGCTCTCGTCGAGCAGGAAGCCCCGCCCCCCGCACGACGGGCAGGTCTCCGACATCGACTCGACCAGGCCCTCCGATACCCGCTTGCGGGTCATCTCGACCAAGCCCAGCTCCGATATGTCCAACACCTGGGTGCGGGTCTTGTCCCTTGCCAACGCCTCCCGGAAGGTCTTGACGACCTGGGCGCGGTTGGCGGCGACCTCCATGTCGATGAAGTCGATCACGATGATCCCGCCGATGTCGCGCAGGCGCAGCTGGCGGGCGACCTCCTCGGCCGCCTCCAGGTTGTTGCGGTAGACGGTCTCCTCGAGGTTGGAGGTGCCGACGTTGCGGCCGGTGTTCACGTCGATCACGGTGAGCGCCTCGGTGCGCTCGATGATCAGC
>JAKABK010000022.1 GCA_021796905.1 Actinomycetes bacterium | reverse complement strand
CCGGTCCGCGTCTGGTCCCCGGGGCTGTGGCATCGGGCCGACGTCTGCGCTGACGATTGTCGGGCGGGAACCGCTCGGAGCCCGCTGACGATTGTCGGGCCCGGGCACCGCTCGGAGCCCGCGCCGCCTAAGATCCGGATATCCGGATAAAAAAGGTGGAGTGGGTGTGGGTCACGACTTGGCGATCATCGGTTCGGGTGGGGCGGGCTTCGCGGCGGCGATCGCTGCGAGCAGAAGGGGATTGCGGGTGGTGATGGTCGAGCGCTCCACCATCGGGGGGACTTGCGTCAACGTGGGCTGCATCCCCTCCAAGGCGCTGTTGGCCGCGGCCGAGGCGCGCCATGTCGGGGTGGAGGACCGCTTCCCGGGGATCGCCACGTCGGCGGGACCGACCGACTTCGCCGCGCTGATCGCCGGCAAGGCCGGGATCGTGACGGCGTTGCGCGAGGAGCGTTACGAGGACCTCGCCACCGACTACGGCTGGGAGGTCCGCCGCGGTGACGCCCGCTTCGTCGCCGGCCCGGCCCTCGAGGTCGGAGGGGAGCGCATCGAGGCCGCCCACTACCTGGTGGCGACCGGGGCGGCGCCGTCGGTGCCTGCGGTCCCGGGCCTGGCGGGCACCGGCTATCTGACCTCGACCAGCGCCTTGGGGCTCGATGAGCTACCCGGGTCGCTGATCGTGGTGGGCGGCAGCTCCGTCGGACTGGAGATGGGCCAGGGCTTCGCCCGGCTCGGCTCCTCGGTGACCCTGGTCGAGAAGTCGGACCGCCTGGCTCCGGGGGAGGAACCGGAGATCTCGGAGGTGATCACCGGGGTGCTCGCCGACGAGGGCGTCGAGATCTGGACCTCGGCGTCCCTGACGGGGGTCTCCCGCGAAGACGGCGAGGTGGTGGCCCGGGTCGCCGACGCCCGAGAGCTACGCGCCGACGCGATCTTGATGGCGACCGGGCGCCGGCCGGTCACCGCCGGGCTCGGCCTGGAGAGCGTCGGGGTGGAGACCGGCCCGCTCGGCGAGGTGGTCGTCGACGCCGGTCTGCGCAGCACCAACCCGAGGATCTGGGCGGCTGGGGACGTCACCGGCGCCGCGCAGTTCGTCTACGTCGCAGGGGCCCACGGCACGATGGTGGTCGACAACGCCTTCGGCGGCGCCGGGCGCGAGGTGGACTACTCGCACCTGCCGCGGGTCACCTTCACCAGCCCGAACCTGGCAGCGGTCGGTCTCACCGACGCCCAGGCAGCCGACGCGGGTATCGATTGCAGATGTCGGGTGCTGCCACTTTCGTACCTTCCCCGGGCGATCGTCAACCGTGACACCCGGGGCGTGGTCAAGATCGTCGCCGAGGTGGGCACCGGGAAGGTGGTCGGGATCCACATGGCTGCAGCGAACGCCGGCGAGGCGATCCTCGCCGCGACCTACGCCCTCGCGGCCGGCATGACCACCGACCAGATCGCGTCGACCTGGGCGCCCTACCTGACCATGGCCGAGGGCATCAGGCTCGCCGCCCTGAGCTTCCGCACCGATGTCGCCGAACTGTCATGCTGCGCTTCGTGACGACCTCCACCGCGCCTGTTGCCGACCGCCGCCGGGGCTCCCCCGCAGATCCCGGGAGGACACCCCGACCGGCCCCTCCCCAGCGCTCCGCTGCGGCGGGCGAGGTGCGGGTGCAGGTGCCCGCCGACGTCGACGGACGAGAGCTGCTCGCCCGGTTCTACCGGGCGCTGGGCGACCCCACCCGCCTCGCGCTGCTCGAGTACTGTGCCGGCGCCGAGCGCACCGGCACCGAATGTGTCGCCCACGCCGGGCTGTCACAGGGACGCGTGTCGGCCCATCTCGCCTGCCTGGTCTCCTGCGGGCTGGTCTCGGCCCGCCGCGACGGTCGCTACGTCTTCTACCGGGTCGTCGACCCGAGGGTCGCCGAGCTGGTCGCCACCGCTCGGGCGATGGTCGCCGAGCACGCCGAGTCGATCGCAGCGTGCACCAAGGTCCGGGCCTGACACCCCCACGGCGTGGAGCGGCTGGCAGAGCCGGCCGCTCGTCCTACCGGGTCGGACCGGCTCCGGTGGGGATCCGGCTTCCGGCTTCCTGAGACTGCCCGCGCCCCGGGGGCCTGTCGAGCAGCTGTTCGGCGCCCCGACGGGCGTGGCGGACGACGTCGGGATCCCGATCGAGGTGGGCGGCGACCATCGCGCCGTCGTAGAGGGCGACGAGCGCGCCGGGCAGCACGGGGTCCGAGCCGCGCTGGCCGACGAGAGCGCAGAAGGTCTCTCGGACCCGCCGGCGGTGGGCGGCCACCTGCTCGGCGACCGGTCCTGCACCGGGCATCTCTGCGGCGGCGTTGATGAACGGGCATCCCCGGTATCCGGGTGTCCCCGCCCGCTCGGCGAGCACGTCGAAGGCGACGAGCGCCACGGCGGAGGTATCGGCCCCAGCGGATCGGGCCTGCGCCGCCCGCTGACCGACGGTCGCCACCCACCAGAGGCTCTGGCGGGCGAGGTAGGCGGCGACGAGCTCGTCCTTGCCGGCGAAGTGGGCGTACAGGGTTGCCTTGGCGACTCCGGCCTCGGCGACCACCCGGTCGACGCCGACCGCGTGGATGCCCTCGGCGTAGAACAATCGGCTCGCCACCTCGAGGAGACGTTCACGAGGTCCCGACGTCATGCTCGGCACCGCGGGATCCTACCGTCGGGAATAGCAAGACAGGACGGTCTGTTCAGCGTTGGTGGACCCGATGGAGCAGCGACGCACGCACGAGGAGGAGAAGAATGGCGAACAGCTTGTCCGACCAGCTCAGGCAGCAGAACGAGGCGAGCCGGGAGCGCCTCGCACCCGACACCCTTGAGGTGATGGACCGGGCGGTCTGCGACCTGGCCGCCTCCGGGATCGTCGAGTCGAGCCTCGGGGTCGGCTCGAAGGTGCCCGATCTCAGTCTTCCCGACGCCACCGGGACCAAGGTGTCGCTGTCGTCGCTGCTCGCAGACGGACCGGTGGTGCTCGCCTTCTACCGTGGCGGCTGGTGCCCCTACTGCTCGACTGAGCTGCGTGCGCTTCAGGCGAAGTTGCCCGAGATAACCGCCGCCGGCGGCAAGCTGGTGGCCGTCTCCCCCCAGACCCCCGACAACTCGCTGTCGACGTCGGAGAAGCTCGGGCTCGCCTTCCCGGTCCTCTCCGACGAGGGCAACCGGGCGGCGGAGTCCTTCGGGCTGGTCTTCAGCCTGCCCGAGGCGCTGCGCAGCGTCTACGCCGGGTTCGGGCTCGACCTTCCGGCCGCAAACGGCGACGACACCTTCACCCTGCCGGTCCCGGCCACCTACGTGGTCGCCTCCGACGGCACGGTCGCGTGGCGCTTCGCCGACGCCGACTACACCAAGCGGGCCGAGCCCGACGACGTCGTCGCCGCTCTGCGGGCGCTGTGATGGCCGACCTCGACTTCTACTTCGACCCGGTGTGCCCGTTCGCCTGGATGACCAGCAAGTGGGTGCGTATCGTCGCCGGCCGACGCCACTACGACGTGGACTGGCGGTTCATCTCGCTACGGCTGGTCAACGCCGACGTCGACTACGCCACCCACTTCCCGGCCGGCTACGAGCGGGGCCACACCGCCGGTCTCGAGCTGCTGCGTGTCGCCGCGGCGGTACGCTCCGAGAGCGGCGCCGAGGCCGTCGGGCGTCTCTACGAGGCGTACGGTGAGGAGATCTTCGACTCGGCGCCCGGTCGCCGGGAGGAGTTGCATCGCGACCCGCAGGGTTTCGTGGCCCCGATCCTCGAGCGCCTCGGCCTGCCGGTGCGCTCGGCCGGCGCTGTGTCGGACACGAGCCTCGACGCCGAGATCCGAGCGGAGACCGACCACGCCCTCGGCCTCACCGGGCGTGACGTCGGAACCCCGATCCTGCACTTCGAGCCCCCCGAGGGAAAGGCGTTGTTCGGCCCGGTGATCAGCCGGCTGCCGAGCCCCGGCGAAGCCGTCGAGCTGTGGGACCATGTCGTCGCGCTGGCCCGTTTCGGGGGTTTCGCGGAGCTGAAGCGTTCGCTGCGTGAGACCCCGCAGCTGCGTGCCCTCGGGGTCGACGACGCGCAAGTGGGGGTCGAGGAGGACTGGCAGCAGGGCCACCGTCGCGACGCCGCAACCGCCAGCAGCGAGCCGACAGCGGCGGACGCGCCGCTGAGGTGACCGATCCGCACCGAGCCTCGAGCCCGACCCCTCCGCTCTGACCGACAGGCCCTCGGCTCAACGGGGACGGTGACGGTGCAGCGACGCTTGGCGGGCGAACAGCCCGAGCAGCTCGTAGACCGCGCTGGCGGCCGCCAACGCGGTCAGCTCGGCGTGGTCGTAGGCGGGTGAGACCTCGACGACGTCGGCGCCGACGAGACGCAGCCCGTCGAGGCCCCGCAGGATGAGCTGCAGCTCCCGGGTGCTGAGCCCGCCGGGCTCGGGGGTTCCGGTGCCCGGGGCGTGGGCGGGGTCGAGGACGTCGATGTCGATGCTCACGTACACCGGCCGCTCGCCGACCCGGCTCCGGACCCGGGCGACGGCGGCGTCGGTGCCGTCGCGGGCGACGTCGAGGGTGGAGACGGTGGCGAAACCGAGCCCGGCGTCGTCGTCGAGGTCGCCTCGGGTGTACAGCGGGCCGCGGATGCCGACGTGGGCGGAGGCGTCGATCGCCAGCACTCCCTCCTCGACGGCCCGGCGGAACGGGGTGCCGTGGGTGTAGGGGGCGTCGAAGTAGGTGTCCCAGGTGTCGAGATGGGCGTCGAAGTGCACCAGGGCGACCGGGCCGTGCCGGCGGGCTACGGCGCGCAGCAGCGGCAGGGCGATCGTGTGGTCACCGCCGATGGCCACCATCGTCGACGCCCGGGCGAGCACGTCGTCGGCACCGGTCTCGATGGAGGCGATCGCGTCGGGGATGGAGAAAGGGTTGGCGGCGAGGTCACCGGCGTCGGCTACTTGGTGCACGTCCCACGGCTGTACCTCGAGGGCCGGGTGGTAGGGGCGCAGCAGCTTCGATCCGGCCCGGACGGCCTGCGGCCCGAAACGCGCCCCCGGTCGGTAGCTCACCCCGGCGTCGAAAGGCACCCCGGCGATCGCCACCTCGGCCCGCCCGACGGCGTCGAGGGTCGGCAGTCGGGCGAAGGTGCCGGGGCCGGCGAAGCGCGCGACGACTCGGGCGTCGGGAGGACCGATCGGCGGGCGGCCGCCGGCACCGGCGCCTGCGGTGTCGTCGGCGGGGACCCCCCGGCTCACGGAGCGCTCCCCGGCTCGGGGGGGAGCCGGTCGTCTACGGCCGGCCGCTGCCTGCAGATGATCCCACAGCCTGTGGCGAAGCCTGTGGGGGGCTCGGCCTCGCTGCGGGCGACTGCCGGCGCCTCGCTGCCGGCGTCGTAGCCGCCCTCGGCGAGCGGGTACGGGTCGCGGGGCGCGTCGGCCCCGCTGATCGACCAGACGCCGGCACCGTCGGTGGCGTTCGCCAGCGGTCCGGTGGGCACCCTCGGCGTCACCGGCGCGACCGACGCTACGGTGCCTACCCGCAACGGAGAGATCGCCGAGCCGTCCGCTCCGGTGGGCGCCGAGACCGTGGTCCCGGGCCCGGGGGTGTCCTCCGGGAGGTAGCGGGGGCAGTCCGACACCCCCCGAGCGTAGGTCACGGCGTGGTGGGCCGATGAGGTGATCTGCACGATGGACGATTCGAGGGCGACCCGCCTGCAATGTCACCGCCCGAGCTGCGCTGGCACTGGGTGAAGCGTCCCGGTCCTGGGACATTGGCCGTCAGGAGGCTGGACCGAGAGGAGTCGAACGGCGTGCGTACCCCCATGGCAACGCCGGTCCGGTGGGGCGTTGCTCCCGCATCTCCACCAGGCCCGCGGTCCTGGTGCCGTGGAGCCCTGGGACCACGCCGGGTGCCGGTACCCGAAGCTGCGGGCAGACCCTCGGAGGACGCCTCGTCGGTCGGGAAGAGGCGATGCCAGTCCTACGATCTCGCCGAGGTCGTCTGGGGGGTTCGTTCCTCGTGCTGCGCGTCGGTGTGACGACGAGCTGGTCGACCTGCTCGTCGCAAGCGCTCGTCGCGGCGTCGTATGAAATGGAACGAACCGGGTTGCTCGGCTCAGGGGTGCAGGATGACCTTTCCCACATCCTGCCGGCTGGCGGCTGTGCGGATGGCCTCGACGAAGCTGGCCAGGGGGTAATGGTGGGTGACGAGACGGCTGGTGGGGGAGGGATCGCTGGCGATCTCGTCGATCGCTTCGCGGAACGAGCGCAGCTGCGGTTCGTGTTGGGTGCCGTCAGAGATCATGATCGTCGGTTTCCGCTCGAACAGTTCGGCGTAGGGGAGCTGCAGCTCGCTACGGCCCTCGGGCAGCCCGAAGAACCCGACTGTCCCGCGCTCTGCGACCGAGCGCAGGGCAGCGAGACGCCCGGTGTTGCGACCTGTTGCCTCCACGACCAGGGGTGCCCCTCGGCCGGAGCTCTCGGAGGCCACTACGACGCCGAGGTCGTCGACGGTGGGGTCGACCGTCACGTCGCAGCCGAGCTCGCTGGCTTTCTGGCGACGGAGCCCTACCGGGTCGGAACCGATGACCCTGGTGAACCCGGTTCCCTTCAGGCGCCGGACGAACTGCAGTCCCGCGGGACCGAGGCCCACCACCACGGCCAGGGACCCACCGCGGTGGGGCCAGAAGCGGCGAAGGGCATACAAGACGGTGCCGTACTGCTGGGCGCACACCATGATCTCGGGTGGCACATGGTCGGGCACGGGCAGCGCGAAGCGGGCCGGCAGCGCCTGGAACTGGGCGAAGGCACCGGCGGCGGCCCTGTCGGGCACTGTCAGCACCCGTTGGCCGGCCGCCACCCCCGGGGAGCGGCTCTCGACGACCACGCCTACGCCCTCATGGCCGGGCGCACCCGGCCACCCCGGCCGGGCTGGGGCCGGAACACCGTCGAGCACGGTGTGCAGGTCGCTGCCGCAAATCGCTGAGACCATCATTTCGACCAACACTTCGCCGTCGGCCAGTTCGGGGACCGGTACCGACTCGACCGACACGTTCCCCGGACCGTGGACTACCACTCCGAGCATGACGGGCTCCTCACCGGGCGACAGGGGCGCGCCGGCAACGGCGAGGGCCATAGGGATCCACCAGCCGGGTTTTCGGCGCGGCCCCAGCGAAGTGGGTCACGACGGTGGGCGTCGCTGACGAGGGTCGGCGTCGGCCAGCCAGGTGAAGGTGTCCTTGCCGGTGACGACAGGGTTGGTGAGGGTACCGACCTGGTCGATCGTTATCGTGACGGTGTCGCCCGCGGTCAGTCCGAAGTCCATGTCGGGGACGATCCCGGTTCCCGTCGACAGCACGACACCGTCGGGGAACTGCTCCTCGGCGAAGAGGTGGCCGACGAGGTCGTCGGGCTGGCGGTGCAGGGAGCCCGTGTCGACTTGTCCGCTCCACGCGACGGCACCGCCCCGGGTCACATCCATGCGGATGCTCAGGGATGTGATGTCGACCTCCCACGCTGGGCGGACACCGGTCGCCAGGGCGCACGACCCGGCGTAAACCTTGGCCTGCGGCAGGTAGAGGGGGTTGTCACCCTCGATCGAGCGCGACGACACGTCGTCACAGACAGTCCAGCCGACGATCTCCCCGAAGGCGTTCGCAACAGCCGCCAGTTCGGGTTCGGGGACGTTGAGTTGGGAGTCGCGGCGGATGGAGACCGGTTCGCCGTCGGTCACCACCCGCCACGCGGCCGCCTTGAAGAACAACTCGGGACGCGTCGCGTCGTATACGCGGCTGTAGACATCGGCGGTTGCGCTCTCCTCCATCCGGGCGGACCTGGAGCGTTCGTAGGTCACCCCGGCGGCCCATACCTCCATTCGTCGGTCGACCGGGGGCAGGAGACGCACGTCGGCTGCGGCCATGGCCGGGCCAGGCCGGGAGAGGAGGCCACGAATGTCGTCGAGAGAGAGGCCGAAGAGCTCACCCAAGCTCCCGACGGCGACGGGGGAGACATCGACGCCGTCACGGACCCCGACCTGCGGGCCGGAGGTCGGGGTCAGGTAGCGGACCAGGTGCATGCCGTCAAGGTAGTTCGAGATGGCCGTCGACCCGGCGAGGCAGGCGTAGTGGATTGGCCTCTTGGAGCCCAGCGGGCAGCAGGGCGTCGGGTACGCCCTGGTAGGCGACGGGCCGCACGAACCGTCCGATGGCCGCGGTTCCGACCGAGGTGGTTGTCGGTGTCGTCGTCGCCGGCCAAGGGCCGCCGTGCTGCATGGCCCAGGTGACCGAGACGCCCGTGGGCCAGCCGTTCCAGACCACGCGGCCCGCGCAGCGGCTCAGGAGATCGAGAAGGATCGGGGCTGCCGGGTCGTCATCGAGAGCGTGGAGGGTGGCCGTGAGCTGGCCGTCGAAGGCGGCTGCGGCTGCGAGCAACTCCGGCTCGTCGTCGTAGGTGACCACGATCGAGGCCGGGCCGAAACACTCGACGAGCAGGTCGGCGCGCCCGGTGAGCAGCTCGGCGGCGGTCGTGGCGAGCAACGTCGGAGAGGGGGCCTCACCGTCGCTGCCGTCGACGACGGTCCGCACCGCCGGGTGGGCGCGCAAGGCGCTCAACACGGCGTCGTATCCGGTGCGGATGTGCTCGTTGAGCAGCGGAGCGGCAGCGACGGATCGCACCGCGTCAGCGACGACGTCGATGTCGAGGAGCTCGGCTGGCACGAACAGCAGGCCCGGCTTGGTGCAGAGCTGACCGGCCCCGAAGGTGTAGGAAGCGACGAAGCCGGCGACGATCTCGTCGCAACGCGCGGCCGCCGCGCCGGGTGTGACGAAGACGGGGTTCAGGCTGCCGAGCTCGGCGTAGAACGGGATCGGGTCCGGTCGGCTGGCGGCCAGGTCCCAAAGAGCCCTGCCTCCGCGCTGGGAGCCGGTGAAGGCCCCGACGCGGATGCGTGGGTCGACGACTGCGGCCCGGCCGGCGTCCTCCCCGCTGATGAGGGCGAACGTGCCCTCCGGCGCGCCAGCTCGGCCCAAGGCGGCCGTCACGACCTCTGCGGTGGCGGCCGACAGCCTGGGGTGGCCGGGGTGCGCCTTGACCACGACCGGGCATCCCGCCGCCAGCGCGGAGGCGGTGTCCCCGCCGGCGACGCTGAAGGCGAACGGGAAGTTGCTCGCCGCGAAGACGACGGCCGGCCCGAGGGGGGTGAGCATTCGGCGGACGTCGGGTCGGGGTCCCGACGGCCATCCGCCGTCGGGGTGGTCGATCGTGACCTCGAGGTAGGCACCGTCTTCGAGAACCTCGGCGAACAAGCGGAGCTGAGAGGTGGTACGTACCACCTCTCCGTTGAGCCGGGCGACGGGCAGGTGGGTCTCATCGACCGCAATAGGGACCAGAGCACTCGAGGCGGCGTCGAGCTCGTCTGCGACATGGCGTATAGCCGCGGCCCGCGCCCCTGGCGGAAGGGCAGCCCAAGGTCCGGCCGCGGCAGCGCAGCCGTCGAGCAGCGCGCCGAGAGCGTCGAGGTCGCTGGTCGCGAAGGCACTGCTCACCTGGCATCGGCCCCCGGTGCCAGGCACCCGGTAGCTGACGCCGCAACGTTGGTGCGCGCAGCTCGGGTGGTCGGCGACAAGATCACTGGCACTCCTCTCGGGTCTCGCCCCCTGGCGAGGCTACCGCGGCGAGTCGCCGGCCGGCCGACCGTTCGGGGGCAGGTGGAGATCGGCTGCCCACTCGGCCCGGACCTAGGGCCCCTCGAGGACTCGATCGCCGGTCCGGAGGCGCCAGCCTCGGGGCCGCTCCAGGTCCTGACTGCGCCGAGCCCCAGCCACACGTCTCGCCCACCCGCCCCTCGGGCGGCCAGGACCCCTTCCATCTCCCCCGACAGCGGGGCACCGCCTTCGTGCACCCTGACCCCCGGCGACTGGCGTCCACGCAGCGGGCATCTCTTCGCCAAGACCGGTCGAGGCCTGGCCTCGGTGCCGTTGTCGCACGACCCGGCCGTGTTGAGCGGATCCCGGCACGGAAGGCGCCGACGAGACGGTCGACGGGCGGTTGACGCAGCCCGCTCCGGAGGTCCCAGGGACGTCGTCCACCGAGACGATGCCTGAGACCACGTCCCTGTTGGGCACCTGCGCCCTGCTCATTGCGCCCTGCTTCCTGCGCCAGTCGTGGAGATCCCTGCGGTATGGAGGGGGCGTTGGCCGATCCGCGGGCGTCACGTCCGAGGACTCGACTCAGGTGGAAGACCGAGGCGATGACGACGAGATCGGGGACCACCGGCACCACGACGAGGAGCGCTCCCACCGGGGAGTAGCTCGGGCCGAGCGTCGTGATGACGGACAAGGCCTCGTCGGACGACACCGCTGGGGCGGACTGGGGGTGACGTGAAGGACGCAGGTGCCGTAGCCGGTTCCGTCCATGCGGGCATCGGAGACCCGCACCAGGTCCCGGATGCCGGCGCGCGGCAGCTCGGCCGGGATCGGGATCCGCTCCCTCGGGCATCCCGGGCCCCTTATCGGCTCGTTCGCGAGCCGCCCCCTCGGGCATCCCGGGCCCCTTATCGGCCCGTTCGCGAGCCGCTCCCTCGGGCATCCCGGGCCCCTTATCGGCCCGTTCGCGAGCCGCCCCCTCGGGCATCCCGGGCCCCTTATCGGCCCGTTCGCGAGGTGCTGCCCGCCCTCCTGCGGGGTGAGCGGGGGGTGAGGATCCGCTGGGCTGTGGGTGGCTCCTGGTGGATCATCTCCATGGCTTCGGGTGGCGGAGTGGCCGCCGGCGTGGTGGGGCTCGGGGAGACCTTCGCCGGCTTCGAGGCGGCCTGATCCCATTCCTGTCCCGAGGGCCGGGCCCCCGGCCGGCCGGCGGTGCTGCTGGGTGCAGCGGTCCGTCTGGCAGGTCACTACTCCCGGTTGGGTGCCCGGCTCCCGGCGGGATGCGCGGAGCTTTGCGGGAGGGGGCTCGACCGGGACGCGCGGGGTGCCCTGGACGGGCGGTGCGGGATCCGCAAGCGGCTCTGGCTGCACCCGAGGTTGAGGCCCGAGCTACGAGCAGAGCGAGCCGCGACGGTGAGCAGGGTCCCAGCGGGCCGCTCGGCGGGCGGGTGGAGCGGGAGCAGTAGTGTTGACCATGGAGCAGTTCCTGCGTGAGAGGTGGCGCAACCAGGAGCCGGCCTTCGGCTTCTGGTGCAGCGTCGGCGACACCCTGATCGCCGAGGCCTTGGCCTCGGCGATGCCGGACTACGTGTGCGTGGACATGCAGCACGGCGGAGCCCATGCCGGCAACCTGGTGGCCATGTTGCAGGCGGTGGCTGCCGGGGGCAGTTCGCCCCTGGTCCGCGTGGCCGAGAGCAACCCGGCGCTCATCATGAAGGCCTTGGACGCTGGGGCGCGGGGGGTGGTCGTGCCTCTCGTGGAGAGCGGGGAGCAGGCGGCTTGCGCCGTCCGTGCCTGCCGCTTCCCACCCAACGGGACCCGCTCGTTCGGCCCCTACCGGGCCTCCATCTCCGCTGGTTCTTCCGATCCCCGCCAGCTCGAGCAGGTGGCTTGCATCGTGATGATCGAGACTGCCGCGGGGATCGCCAATTTGGAGGACATTGTCTCCACCGAAGGGATCGACGCCGTCTACGTCGGCCCCTCGGACCTGAGCCTGGCGCTGGGGTTGCCGCCGGGATCGGTAGACGATCCTCGGTTCGCCTCGGTGCTGGAGGAGATCCGGGTCGCCTGCGTGGCCCACGGGGTGGTGCCCGGGTTGCACTGCTACGAGGGCAAGACCGCCCGGTGGGCCGTGGAGCAGGGGTTCGGGATGGTCACAGTGGCCGCGGACCTCCGCACACTGCGGGCGGCCCTCGCCCTGGAGCTCGGCGAGGCTCGAGCCGGGTCTTCCGCGAGGTCCGAGGCGGACGCGGGCGGGAGACCGTGATCGGGCACGTCGTGCGCTTCGAGGTCAAACGCCGTGCGCTTCGCGGCCAATCTTTCCATCCTCCTCATCGAGCTCCCCTTGCTGGTGCGCCCCGGGTAGCCGCGGTTTGCGGGTTGCCGAGCAGCTGCCGCCCGCGACCGACCAGGAGGCCCTCGTGGAGGCCATCCATGGGGTGGGGTTGGTGCTCGTGGGGCTCGGCGCCGGCCGGACCGGTAACCGCAACCTGGACCGTGATCGGACCTCGATGCTGGCGGGAGACT
>JAKABK010000021.1 GCA_021796905.1 Actinomycetes bacterium | reverse complement strand
GTGCGGGCCCCACGGCGGAGTCGGTTGCCCTCCGTCGCCGATCCTGCGGTCGGGTCGCGCCGCACCCAACCCGACGCCGTGCTCGCTGTGCGAGCCCGCACCTGCCGATCACCAGGCGCGACCAGGTGCCGGAAGGCTGGCCACGCCTGCCTCGGCCCGGACGGCGCCCGGCGTGCTAGCGGCCCTCGTGGCGTGCCTCGGCGAAGTCGAGGTCCTCGACCACGACGGTCTTGGCTCCGCTGGCCTCGGCCAGAGCGATCAGCTCGGATCCGAGATGGCGGCACGCAGATGGTCGTTCCCGGTCGGCGCCGCCAGGCCGGCCAGGTCGACGGGGATCGTCACCGGGGCACCCACCGGGTTGCCCGGGGCGTCGACGGCTCCGCCGTCGGTGGCGACGAACCACCGTCGGCTCTGCCAGCGAGCCCTCCGCACCCGACCGCCTCCGTGCCCGACCACCTCCGTGCCCGACCCCGGTAGCGTTCCGGGGTGGTCGGAGCACAGCCAGCGCCCGCGTGGAGCGAGCCGGGGGTGTTCCCGGTCGCTCCGGGGGTCCACCGGATCCCTCTGCCGATGCCGACCGACGGGCTGGTGGCGGTCAACGTCTACGCCATCGAGGACGGCGAGCGGCTCGTGCTGGTCGACGGGGGGTGGGCGGTCCCGGAGGCCCGGGCCCGCCTCGACGAAGCCTTGGCGGCTCTCGACGCCGACGTCCGGGTGGTGTCGCGCATCCTCGTCACCCACGCCCACCGGGACCACTACACCCTGGCGATCGGGCTCCGACGGGAGCTCGGCACCCGCGTCGGGCTCGGGGCCGGCGAGGCGCCGAGCCTCGCCGCGCTGACCGGGGAGTGGCGGGGAAGCCTGCAGGCCCAGCGCGACGCCCTCCTCGACGCCGGCGCCGGGGCGCTCGCCGCCGAGCTCGAGGCGCTCGGCGGGGCCGGGGACCCGCCCGACTACTACGAGGCTCCCGACGAGTGGCTCGAGGCGGGCAGGATCGAGCTTGCCGACCGAGTCCTCGAAGTGGTGCCAACACCGGGGCACACCCGAGGTCACGTCGTGTTCCGCGACGCCGCCGGCGGGATCCTCTTCGCCGGTGACCACGTCCTGCCCCACATCACCCCCTCCATCGGCTTCGAGCCGGTACCCACGGACTCCCCGCTACGGGACTTCCTCTCCTCCCTTGCAGCGATCCGCCGTCTTGCCGACACGGCTCTCCTGCCCGCCCACGGAACCCCGGGGCCGAGCGTCCACACCAGGATCGACGAGCTGGTCGCCCACCACGACGCCCGTCTAGACCAGATGCGGTCCGCGGTAGGCGACCTCGGGCGGGCCACCGCCGCCGAGGTGGCCGCGGCCGTCAGCTGGACCCGCCGCCAGCGCAGCTTCGCGGAGCTCGACGTGTTCAACCGGATGCTGGCGGTGACCGAGACCGTCGCCCACCTGACCGTCCTGGTCGAGAGCGGCGTACTGCGGCGCAGTGGGGGCCGGCCGGTGAGCTACAGCACCGCCCGGGGCGGGGACACAGCCGGCGGGTGACGGTCCCCGACCGGCTCCTGGTCTTCGGTGCGCTCACCACCTGAGCGTTGCTGCCGGGGTCTACTGTGGTACCAAGTGAGTGTTCCCGAGGGTTGGAGGTCTGTGTGACCAGCTTTTTTCATCGGGCCAAGGACATCGCCAACGCCAAGGCCAACAAGGCGCTCAATGCCGCCGAGAAGCCCGACGAGATGCTCGACTACAGCTACGAGCAGATGCTCGAGCAGATCACCAAGATCCGCAAGGCCCTGGTGACCGTGGCCGCCTCCCGCAAGCAACTGGAGATGCAGGAGGACCAGCTCCGCCACTCCCAGGACACCTTGACCCAGCAGGCCCAGCAGGCGCTCACCGCCGGCCGGGAGGACCTCGCCCGCGAGGCGCTCAGCCGCAAACAGGTCGCCCAGCAGCAGATCGACGGCATGGAGCCCCAGCACCAGCAGCTGGTCGAACAGCAGGACAAGCTGAGCCAGACCCTCCAGGCCCTCCAGACCCGGGTCAACCAGTTCCGGACCCAGAAGGAGACGATGAAGGCCCAGTACGCGGCGTCGACCGCGGTCTCGGCGGTCGACTCCCAGGTGGCGGGGATCTCCGACACCTTCAACGGTTCGGCCGCCGCACTGCAGCGGGCCCAGGACAAGATCGCCGCCGCCCAGGCCCACGCCGGGGCGCTCGACGAGCTGCTCGAGTCGGGGGTGCTCGACGACGTCGGCGCGGACCACGGCGACGACATCCAGAAGGAGCTGGACCAGATCGGGGCGGGCAGCTCCGTCGACGCCGAGCTGGCCGCCATGAAGGCGCAGGCGGGGCTGTCTGCGCCACCCGCCCCGGCCGCGCTCGGAACCGGCGACCAGGGAACCGCCGACCAGCCGTCATGAGCGACCTACCCGGGATGTCCGACCAGCCCGACCTGGAGCTGAGCGTTGCCGCGGTCCTCGCGAACAACCGGGACGTGAAGCTGCTCCTGCGGGTCCTCGGCAAGTCCCTGCAGGACTCCCTCGGGGATCGGGTCGAGATCAAGCACTCCGGCGGCGGGTTGCGCCATCGCAAGGAAGGCGACGAGGTCCAGGCGATCGTGGTCCGCTTGGACCCCGACGACTACGAGGCCCACTTGGATGGTCACACCATCCGCTGCACCGTCGGCCGTTCCTCGGGTGGCATCCGGATCCGCAACGAGCAGCTCCCCGTCGAGCAATGGTTACAGCGCCTCCTCGGAGCCCTGCAGCAGGAAGCCACCGGCAACCAAGCCGCCCGCCAGGCCCTGGAAGACCTGGTCGTCGGCCGCTGAGCCCCGGGGCCTGCGCCCCCCCATCCGCCACATACGGAGGACTTTGCCCAGATGACCACCAGCGACCTGCCGAAGGATGCCGGCGCCCGCCTCGAGGAGCTCGAGCACGGGATGTTCACCAGCGACCTGTCGGTCAACGAGTTCCTGCTCGTCAAGCGGGCCGGTTTCCACCCTCTCGGGTTGGTGATGGGCAGCTCGATCTACCACATCGGTCTCCAGAAGGGGAACTGGGGCTCCTCCCAGGAGATGACCAAGCTGTCCGAGGCGATGTACAACGCCCGGGAGCTGGCCATGAAGCGGATGGAGGAAGAAGCGGACCAGCTCGGCGCCGACGGGGTCGTCGGTGTCCGCCTCGACGTCAAGTTCTACGAGTGGGGAAACGACTCGGCGGAGTTCATCGCCATCGGCACGGCGGTCAAGGCCGAGGACGGGCGCTCCTACCGCAACAACCAGGGGAAGCCGTTCACGAGCGACCTTTCCGGCCAGGACTTCTGGACCCTCACCCAGACCGGGTACTTCCCCCTCGCCCTGGTGATGGGCACCTGCGTATACCACATCGCCCACCGCGGCATCGGGCAGGCTCTCGGCCAGATGGGACGCAACGGGGAGCTGGAGAACTTCACCCAGGCGATGTACGACGCCCGGGAGCTGGCTATGAAGCGGATGCAGGACGAGGCGACCAGCCTGGCCGCCGCCGGCGTGGTCGGGATGCGACTGGAGGAGAAGAACCACATGTGGGGGGAGCACACCATCGAGTTCCTCTCCATCGGTACCGCCGTCGGGCGGGTCGGCTCCGAAGCCGTCACCATCCCCCAGCCCACCACGATCATCTCCTTCGACAACTGACGTGCGAGCAGAGCTGACAGTACGGGTCGGAGGGTCCGGGGGACCCGTCGGCGGGTGCGGGGCACAGTCCCGTTCCGAGGCCTGATGGCCGCGACCGAGGGGCGTGCCGGCGCCTTCGACTCGGGTCTCACGACCCCTGACTTCGCGGCATGCCTGTCGATGGGCCTCCAGCCGATCGGCCTGGTGCAGGGTTTCTTCTGCGGCCAGCTCGCCGGGTGGAGCAGCTACCAGGCCGAGGTGGTCAACAACTACTCGTGCGCCTGGGGTTGGGGACGGGGCGGCCAGGACCACCCGCCTCCCGGATGGCTCGGCGTGGCCAGCCCGCTCGACCAGGCGTGGAGCACGGCGTTCTCGACCGCCCACCAGCGCATGGCCGAGGAAGCCGCCGGCCTCGGCGCCCACGGGGTGGTCGGGGTGCAGGTCGAGATGAGCCACCCGACCAACGACCGCAGCAGCGAGGTCCACCTGTGGGGTACCGCCGTGCGCCTCTCGGGCGCGACCGGCGGTCATCTGTGGACGACGCGGATCGCCGGCCACAAGCTCGCGAAGCTCGTCGAGGCCGGCTACGCCCCCGCTTCGGTCCTGTACTCGCGTTGTACGGCGGTGATGTACGAGGGTTGCTACATGGAGCACTGGGGACCGAACATGGTCGGCGCCGGGACGCTTCTCACGCCGATCGGTGACGTGCACAACCTGGCCCGGACCCGAGCGATGGAGGAGGCCAGGCGCCACGCCGGGGGGCACTCGCTCTACGACGTGGAGCTCGAGGCCCACGAGGTGGAAGGGACGACGACCTACGTGACCTGCCAGGTCCTCGGTTCACTGGTCAGGCGGGTCCGCCCGACGCTGCCGCTGGCCGCGCCGGTGGCGACGGTGAGCCTCGGTGACTGAAGCCCCCCGCTCCGCTGGCGCCCCGCCGACCGGCCCCCTGACCGACGGCACCCACCGTGAGACCGACCTCGGCGAGCTGGGTCGGATGCTCTCCGAGACCCACGGCGCCCCCCACGTCGGCAGTGGCTGCACGAGCAGCCTGAGCCTCGACGAGGTCCTCCTCCTGCACGCCGCCGGTCTGGAGCCGGCGGCGGTGGTCACCGGTGCCGCCGCCGCGACCATTCCCCCGGGAAGCTGGACCTGGAGCCAGGGCCAGGTGCAGGCCGCGGATGTCGCCTTCGCCCAGGCGTTCGGTTCCGCCCGCGACCAGCTCCGGACCCAGGCCCACCAGCTCGGGGCGATCGGTGTGGTCGCGGTGGACATCGAGCTCCAGGTGGCCCCGCACCGCTACCTGGTGGTGATGCTCGGCACCGCGGTGCGTGCCGCCACCGACGAGCACGGGGCGTCGCATTTCGGGGTCCGCTACCCGACGCCGTTCCTCTCGGACCTGTCGGCCCGGGACTTCGTGGTCCTCAGCCGGTCCGGCTGGTACCCGATCGACCTGGTCGGCTCCGCGTCGTTCGTCCACGCTCCCCGTCGGGGGGTCGGGACGGCCATCGGCCAGGCCCGCCAGAACGTCGAGTTGACCAACTTCACCGAGACCCTCTACGCCGCGCGGGAACTGGCGATGGAGCGGATCCAGCAGGAGATCATCCGGGTGGGCGGGACCGGACTGCTCGACATCCACTTCGTCGACGACCCGGTCCCCTTCGCCGGTCACGTGGTGCGCTTCGTCGCCTACGGCACCGCAGTGAAGCTGCTCGCCACCTCTCACACCCACCCGGACCTGCAGATGGTCGTGCCGCTCGACGATCCGGTCATCAGCTTCGACGCCGCAGCGCTCGGCTAGCGCCGGCGGTCGCGCCGGGCTGGCGCGACCCGAGGTTCGTGAGCCCGAACCCGCTCGCCGGCTCGGGGGGTCCCATGATCCCGGCGACCGACGTGGCGCGCCGGCCGGCGAGCAGTGCCGAGACGAAG
This sequence comes from Actinomycetes bacterium, assembly GCA_021796905.1. Classification (GTDB taxonomy): domain Bacteria; phylum Actinomycetota; class Acidimicrobiia; order Acidimicrobiales; family Palsa-688; genus JAKAQB01. The sequence continues at coordinate 6,603 of JAKABK010000021.1, read as the reverse complement.
TTCGGGTAAATGTGCTCGAAAGCCTGGCGGGCGAAGATCCAGGTGTGGTGCCCGGGTGCCCAGTAGTGGTGGACGGTCATACCCGCGCGGGTGGCGTCGGCGGCAAGCTGCGGTTCGAGGAGACGGTGCCCCCGGTCCTGGAGGCCGGTGGCGAACCAGCCCTCCAGCGAGGGGTAGCGGTGGTGGAGCATCAACAGGCGCGGGTTCCACGCCCGCTGCTCGGCCCGGTTGCCGTCGAAGAGGACGCTGAGGGTGAGGCGGCCCCCGGGACCGAAGTCCGGGGCCGCGTCGCCGGCGATGTCCACGAAGCGGTCGAAGAGGTTGTGGGCCTTGACCGCCAGCAGCAGTGAGCAGGTGCCGCCCTCGGAGAAGCCGACCAGGCCCCAACGGTCGGGCGCGTGCGGGATGCCGAGCACCGTGGTGATGAACCGGGGGACCACCTTGGTGAGGTAGGAGTAGGCGTCGCCCTCCCGGCTGTTCAGGCACTCGGTGTCGTGGACCGGCGAACCGTTCTCGTTGAGCATGAGCACCGGGGGTGCGATCCCGTGGTGGGTCGCAGCCCACGCCGAGGATGCGTCGATCGCCCCGCCGGCGACCGCCCAGTCCTGCGCTCGACCGGGGATACCGGTCAGGGTCACGATCACCGGGAAGTCGGCGTGGGGAACCCGGTCCCACGCGGGGGGCAGCCACAGGTAGGCGGTGGCGGCACGGAACCCGACCGACGTACCAGGGATGCTCACCGGCCCGAACGCGCCGTCGGGGGGAGGTGGGCGCCGCTCGTGCAGCTCGGCGGCCAAGCTCCGGCCGTCGACCTGACCGGGGAGTGGATGGCCGAGGAGCGTCCCGACGGTCGGCCAGTACCCGTAGAACGCGTTGATCACCAGGAACACTGCGAGGACCGCGGCCGGGGCGGAGAGGACTCGGGTGGTGCGCAGCGCGTACGACCCGGTGGTGAGCCCGCTGAGCCCCGCCCCGAAGACGAACAGGGCGACCCAGGCGTACACCACGAAACGGTCGGGGTAGGGGGAGTCGCCGGTGAGACCGGAGGCCGCTAGCCAGACCCAGGCCACGACGATCGCGACGGTCACTCCGAGCGCCAGGCGGGGGGCGCTGTGACGCCACCAGTGGACCGGTCGGGTGCCGAGAGCGACCGCGGCGCCTACCGACGCCAGCGCGACGACCACCCACAGAGCCGGGCCGCGGTCGACGGGGACCCGGTCGAGGACCCCGGAGAGGGCCATGCCGCCGACGGTTCCCACCGAGACCAGCAGGAGCAGTGCTCCTGGCCACCCGGCGGCCAGCTCGCCGAGGGCTCGCAGCCCGCCTCGGCGGCGAGCGTGAGCGGAGCGGTGCTCTGATCCGTAGTAGTAACGGTCCCCGGTCGTCCGGCCCGCCAGAGTCGAAGCGTTCTTGTCGATCTGCTCATCCTGGCCTCCGACGCGCCGGTTCGCCACGCGCCCGGCCTCTCCCGTCGAGGCGGCGCCGACGGCGCCCCGGGGTGGGTCGGGGGTGGCCCGGGGTGGGTCGGCGGTGGCCCGCCTCCCGCCGGGTCCAGCACGATCCCGCCGCTGTAGCTGCGCTCCTCAGCGGCGACCAGCGGGCCGCTGGCGGCCCCAGCGCCCGACCAGGTCGGCGTGTTTCTCCTCTGCGATGGCATGCGCCGCTGCCCGCAGGGTGGTGCCGTCATCGGCCGAACGGTCGAACAATCGGCCGACCAGGTCGCTCATCGCCGTGTCGATCCTGGCGAACGCCTCGTCTGCGGTCGGCCCGATGTCACCGAAGAGCGTCCACCACCACCACGAGTTGGTGGCCGAGTTGGCGACGACGTCGGGGACGATGGTCACCCCCCGTGCGCTGAGGGAGGCTTCCGCTGGCGGGGTGACCGGGAGGTTGGCGGCTTCTACGACGAGCCCGGCGCGTACCCGCTCGGCGTCGCCGGCGTCGAGCGCGAAGGAGACCGCTGCCGGCACCAGCAGTTCGGCGTCGACGTCCAGCCACGCGTCGCGGGGGAGCTGGGTGTCGGTGGTGTCGAGAGCCGACCGGTCGATGCCGCCGAGGTGGCCGCGGTGGGAGAGCAGTCGCTCGACGTCCAACCCGTCGGGGTTGGCGATCACCCCGTCGACGTCGGACACGCCGACCACGGTCACCCCGGCGTCGGCCAGGTAGCGGGCGGTGGCGCCACCCATCGAGCCGAAGCCCTGGACGAAGGCCCGGGTCCCGGAGCGGGGACGGGCGAGGCGGTCCAAGGCGACCAGAGCTGCCGACGCAACCCCGTAGCCCCCGACCAGGGTGTCCAGCCCGATGCCGTCGACGCTCACCGCGAACCCGGCCGCGAGACGCTCCCTGGCCCGCTCGGGGTCGTCGAGGTAGGGGTAGATCGCTTGGATGGAGCTGTCCAGCCCGGCGTCGGTGACGGCCCGGTCGATCATCGCCTGGGTCAACCCCAGGTCCTCGCCGGTCGCCCAGACCCGCTCCAGGTACGGTCCCATGGCGAGCACGTAGCGGGTGAGCACTCCCTGGGCGTCGTCGCTCATCGGGTCGCAGTCGATGCCGCCCTTGGCTCCGCCGAGAGGGATGTAGCGAGCCCCCGGGGTGTAGTTGAGGGCCTCCTTGCGGGTCATGGCCTCGGCCAGGGCGCGCACCTCCTCCAGGCAGCAGCCGGCGCGCATGCGCAGCCCGCCGCTCGCGAGGCCACGGACCAAGCGGTCCACCACCAGGTAACCCTCGGACCCGGTGACCTCGTCGGTCCAGGTGACGCTCAGGTAGCTGCCCCGGCGGGCGCTCACGCTAGGCCCCGGGCGATGACCAGTCGCATGATGTCGGACGTCCCTTCCTCGATCTCCTCGAGCTTGGCGTCCCGCAACCACTGCTCGACGGGGTGCTCGCGCGAGTACCCCCACCCGCCGAGGGTCTGGAGCGCGGCCCAGGTGCAGAACACGGCGGTCTCCGACGCCGTCAGCTTCGCCATGGCCGCGAGCGAGGTGGCCCGCCCGCCGGCGTCGAGACTGCGGGCGGCCCGCCAGACGAGCAGTCGGGCGGTCTCCACCCGCGTCGCCATGTCCGCCAGGCGGAAGGCGACCGCCTGGTGCGACAGGATCGGCGCCCCGAAGGTCTGGCGTCGGGTGGCGTAGTCGACCGCGTAGTCGAGCGCGGCGCGGGAGATCCCCACGGCGGCGGCGCCGAGGACCACCCTCGAGATGTCGAAGGTCCGCATCAGGCCGACGAAGCCCTTGCCCTCGTCCCCGAGACGCTGGTCGGCGGGGACGAACACGTCGTCGAAGAACATCTCCCGGCAGACGATCGCCCGCTGGCCCATCTTGCGCATCGGCTGGCCGAAGGAGAGGCCGGGGGTGCCCTTGTCGAGCAGGAAGGCGGTCACCCCCCGGCTCCGGGCGTCGGGATCGGTCTTGGCGAACACCACGTACAGCTCGGCCTCCCCGGCGTTGGAGATCCACGCCTTCGATCCGTTGAGCAGGTAGCCGTCGCCGTCACGGGTGGCGGTGGTGCGGATGGCGGCGGCATCGGAGCCGGCGTCCGGCTCGGTCGTGGCCAACGCGGTCATCGGGGGGCGGGGACCGCACAGCGGGGTCAGCCAGCGCTGCTTCTGCTCGACGGTGCCGAGCTCGAGGACGGGATCCGCGAAGAACCCGCCGGAGCAGAGCAGGTTGCCGATGCCGAGGTCTCCGTAGCAGAGCTCCTCTTGCACCAGGCACTGAGTGAACACGTCGCTGCACCCACCCCCTCCGTAGCGCTCGGGGAGCATGCAAGCGGTGATCCCGACCCCTGCCGCCCGGTACCAGATGTCCCAGGGGGTCTCGGTGTCGGCCTCGTCGACGTCGCGCGCCCGTGGCCGGATCTCGCGGCGGGCGAAGTCCCGGCACAGCTCGACGATCGACGCCTGCTCGTCGGTGAACGGGTAGACGTCGGTGGGCAGCGCGGACAACGACCCCTCCTTATTACTGACTGATCGATCAGTCTAGTCAGGTGGTAGGCCGAGCTCGGCGCAAGCGAAGGTCCGCACCCATGCCCGCAGCTGCGCCGGGCCGAGCGCGTCGGCCCGGACCAGGCGCTGGACGGCCAACCCGTCGAGCAGCGCGGTGATGCGGGTGGCTGCGCCGTCCGGGTCGACTCCGGCACCGATCGCCCCGCTGGCCGACGCCTGCTCGACGAGGGCGGCGATCGCCCGTTTCCAGCGACGGTCGAGGCGGCGCACGACCGCCCGGAGCTGTTCGTCGCGCAGGGCGGCCGACCAGCTGTCGATCCAGAGCGTCCACCCGGCGGCCGAGCCGGACGGCGCGTACAGGTCGAGGACCGCCCAGAGCCGCTCGATGGGGCTGCCGGGCCGGTCGAGGACCGCCTGGAGCTGCTCGAGGTCCCGTTGGGCGGCGTGATCGAAGGTGGAGGCGAGGAGCCGCTCCATGGTGTCGAAGTGGTAGAAGATCAGCCCCGTGCTGACTCCCAGGGCGGAAGCGACGTCGAGGGCCCGGATGCCGGCGAGACCTCGCTCCTGGAGCTGGCGGGCGGTCTCGTCGAGGATCTCCTCGCGGCGGACTTCCTGGCTCTTGCGGGGCACTGTCCGATGCTAACCTCGTTGCTGACTGGTAAGTCAGCAACGAGGGGTACGCCATGGGGCAGGGGTCGTGAGCGTAGGCGCCGGGAGGTCGGGTGGCGAGATCGTCGCCCGGTCACTGACGGCGCTGGGAGCCGAGGTCGTCTTCGGGTTGCCCGGGGTGCATGCCCTCGCCATGTGGGAGGGGCTGCGGCGCACCGGCCTGCGCGGCGTCGGGCTGCGAACCGAGCTGTCGGCCACCTTCGCCGCCGACGGGTGGTCCCGGGTGACCGGGCGCCCGGTCCCCGTCCTGCTCTCGACCGGTCCGGGTGCGCTCAACTCGCTCGCTGGGATCATGGAGGCGGCCAGCTCCCATGTCCCCGTCGTCGCCGTCATCTCCCAGATCCCGTCGCGCGAGCTGGGACGTCGCGGCGGTTGGCTCCACGAGCTGGCCGACCAGCGCGCCAGCTTCGCCCCGCTCGTGAAGTGGACCGCTCGGGCCCTCTCGGTCGAGGCGGTGCCCGGTACCCTCGCCGAGGCGTGGCGGCGGGCCGCCACGCCTCCAGCGGGCCCGGTCGCCGTCGAGATCCCCGTCGACATCCTGACCGGGGAGACCGGCCTGGTCGTCCCCGACCACCTCGACGGGTCGCCGGCGGCGCTACCCCTGCCGTCGGCGCCCGAGCTCGACGCCGTCGCCGGTCTTCTCGCCCGCTCCGAGCGCCCGGTCCTGTGGGCGGGGGGCGGGGTCATCCGCTCCGGCGCCTGGGGTGAGCTGATCGGCCTGGCCGAGCGGCTCGGGGCCCCGGTCCTCACGACCTACATGGGGCGGGGGGCGATGCCCTCTGGTCACCGGCTGTACGCCGGCTCGGGGTGCGACGAGGGCGCCTTCGAGCGTCTCGTGGGCGGCGCCGACGTGCTGTTGGCGGTCGGGACCGAGCTCGGCGCCGAGACGACCCGCCAGCACACCCTGCGCATCCCGGGCACCCTGGTCCATCTCGACTGCGACGCCGGCCGCATCGGGACCACCTACCCGGCGCTCCCACTCGTCGGTGACGCCCGCGCTGTGCTCGCCGCCCTGCTCGAGCGGGTCCCGGGGGGCTCCGCCCCAGAAGGCTGGGGAGTGGCGGCAGCGACCGGGGTCCGCCGGCAGATCGATGCCGGCCTCGCCTCCCAGGGCCGCGAGCTGGAGCGGGGGCTGCTCGGCGCCATCGCCGGGGTGCTGCCGCCCGGCGCAGTCGAGTCCTACGACATGACGATCCTCGGGTACTGGGCGGCTGCCCACCAGCGGCCGACCGCCCCGCGGCGGTTCTTGTACCCGCTCGGCTCCGGGACGCTCGGCTACGCCTGGCCGGCGGCCCTCGGGGCGTCGCTGGCGCTGCCGGGCGCCAAGGTGCTGGCCGTCGTCGGTGACGGTGGGCTCTCCTACGGCCTGGCCGAGCTGGCCACCGCCGGCCAGCAGGGGATCGACGTCGCCCTGCTGGTCGTCGACGACGGCGGCTACGGGATCCTCCGGGAGTACCAATCGGATGCCTTCGGCGCCACCCACGCCGTCGACCTGGCCGGACCCGACCTCGTCGCCGTGGCCGGGGCGTCCGGGTTGCCGGTCCGGGCCGCCACGCCCGACGGTCTCGCCGACGACCTGGGCTGGGCCCTAGGGGTCCCCGGCCCGGCCGTGGTGGTGCTGCGCACCCGCCTGGTCGCCGCCCGCCCCACACCGTGACCGTCCCCGCCGGCGGGCCCGACCCGCCCGAGGGACCCCGCCCGAGGGATCCGCCCGAGGGATCCCGCCCGCCGACCGGGCCGGGCCGGGAGCCGGGGTATCCTCCCGCCGGTGAGCGATCCGGTCGGTCGCAGAGTGGTGGTGCGCGGGGCGGTCCAAGGGGTCGGGTTCCGGGCGGCGTGCGCCGGCGAGGCCCACCGGCTCGGGGTGGCCGGCTGGGTGCGCAACCGGGAGGACGGCAGCGTCGAGGCGGAGCTCCAGGGGCCGGCGACGGCGGTCGAGCGGTTGATCGGGTGGTTACGGGTGGGCCCGGCCGGCGCCCGGGTCGAGGAGG
>JAKABK010000020.1 GCA_021796905.1 Actinomycetes bacterium | reverse complement strand
CATGGCTTCTACGTCGAGCTCGCCGGCCATGGCGAACAGGTTAGAGGTCCCGCCGCCGGCTCCGGTCGCCGATCCCGGCCGGCTCGGGTGACCGGGGAGCGGGAGCCCCGGGCGGGCCTCGGCCGGTGCTCGACGCTCCGGGGAGCCGACCCCGGCCGGGCCTCAGCCGGCGCTCGGCGCCGAACGGTCCGGGGAGTCGACCCCGGCCGGCTCGTAGCCGTCCTCCTCCTCGTCTTCCATCGCGAGGCACCAGCTGGCGTGGTCGGCACCGGGTCGGGCGCCGCACTCGGGGCAGGGCTCCACGAGCTCCTCGTTGGTGCGCTTCAGTGCTCGTGCTTCCTCGAAACGCCGATGCCTTCCCTTTTTCACGTGCCGCTCCAGTCGCGTCGAGCCCGAACCGTGGCGTCGTCCACTCTACCGCCGGGACCTGGCGGTGAGCTGGTCGGAGCGTACCTCCCTCGCCGCGGCGGCGGGGTGGGGCAGCAGGCTGCGGGGCGGGCGGGCCTCGAGGTAGGCGGCGAGCTCGAGGTATCGCAGCGGGCCGACGAGGGCGACGAGCTCGGCGGCCATCGACCGCCACACCGGCACCGGGGCGCCGAAGGCCTCCGGCGCCTCGGTGCACCACCAGTGGAACGCGGCGCCGCCCGCCCCCCAGTGCCTTCGGTCCCACTGGGTGATGGTGGTCGTGACGTGCCCCGAGTCGTCGACGGTCTCCTCCCGGCGGAGCGGGAGCTGCCAGCACACGTCGGGCTTGAGCTCGAGGGGCAGCACTCCCCGCTCGAGGGCCGCCCGGTGCAGCGCGCAGCCGGCCCCCCCGGGGAAGCCCGGGCGGTTCAGGAACACGCACGCCCCGTCGACCAGGCGGGTCACGCCCGCCCCGGTGGCGTCGCGACGGATCGGGCCCCGCCGCCTTCCGCGGGCGGCGAACTGCCACTGCGAGGAGTCGAGGGTGGCGGCGGCCGCCTCGACCCGGGCGACGTCGTCGTCGTCGGTGAAGTGGGCGCCGTAGGAGCAGCACCCCTGCTCGAGCTCGGCGGCTGGCGCGCTGAGCACCCCCTGGCAGCCCCGACCGTACAGGCAGCCCCAACGCGACGTGAGGAACGTGACGTCGAAGACCCAGGTCCGTTCCTCGTCGGGGTCCTCGAAGCTCACCCACTCGTGGGTGCCGGCCGGGGGCGCTCCGGTCGGGGGGGCGCCGGTCAGAGCCCGGCCTCCCGGAGGCGTTTCATCCACGGCAGCTCGTCGTCGCGCTTGGGGAAGCGCAGCTCGCCGAGGCGCACCTGCAGCTCGGCGGCGGCGAGCAGCCCCTTCCAGAACTGGTCCATCACCATCCGCTCGTTCGGGGCGTGGATCCGGTCGTCGGGGAGGCCGACGCCGAGGAACAGCACCGGGGAGATCAGGATCCGCCCGAGCGCCTCCTCCGGTCCCGAACCGCCCTCCCGGGTCCACAACGGCCGTTTGCCCCACACCGCCTCGATCGTCTCGGCGAGCTTGACCATCGCCGGGTGGTCGATCGGGGTGACCGCCGGCGACACCCCGTGCTCGCCGGTGACGACCGCCTCGACTCCCTCGGGGACCCGGTTGTGGACCCAGGTCCGGAACGTGGCGTCGATCTCCTCGGGGCGCTGGTCGGGCACCAGGCGGAAAGCGACCTTGAAACCGGCGGTCGCCGGCACGATCGTCTTGATCCCGGGCCCGGTGTAGCCGCCCCGGAGACCGACCACCTCCGCGGTCGGGCGCACCCCGGTCCGCTCGAGGGGGGTGAAACCGGTCTCCCCCTCGAGGAACGCGACCCCCCCGGCCTGGGCCCGGAAGGTCTCCTCGTCGTAGGGTTGGGCGGCGAGCGAGGCCTTCTCCTCCGCGGTGATCTCCACGACCCGGTCGTAGAAACCGGGGAGGGTCACCCGGTGGTCGGCGTCGTGCAGCTCGGCGACCATCTCCGCGGCGAGGCGGGCGGCGTTGGGGACCGTGCCCCCCCACATCCCGCTGTGCAGGTCGATCGAGGCGGTGCGCAGGTCCACGTCGAAGCCGATCATCCCGCGCATGCTCACCGTCGAGGACGGCACCTCGGGGGAGATCATCCCGGTGTCGGAGACCACCACCACGTCGGTGGCGAGGTACTGCTCCCAGTCGAGCAGCAGCCGCTCGAAGTTGACCGAACCGATCTCCTCCTCACCTTCGATCAGGAACTTGACGTTCACCGGCAGGCCGCCGCGCTCGGCGAGCAGCCCCCGGGCCGCTTCGATCTGGTAGAGGACCTGCCCCTTGTCGTCGATGGCGCCACGCGCCCGGCACTCCCCGTCGACGATCACCGGCTCGAAGGGAGGGGAGCCCCACTCGGCGAGCGGGTCGACCGGCTGGACGTCGTGGTGCCCGTAGATGAGCACCGTCGGCAGGTCCTCCCCGGCGTGCAACCAGTCCCCGTAGACCGCCGGCAGCCCGAGGCCCTGCGCCGGCCCGATCAGGCGGACGTGCTCCATCCCGGCGTCGCGCAGCAGATCGGCGAAAGCCTCCGCCGATCGGCGCACGTCGGGCTCGTGGTCGGCGTCGGCGGAGATCGACGGGATGCGGAGCAGCTCGAACAGCGTCTCGGTGATCCGCTGCTTGTTCCGAGCCAACCAAGCTTCGAGGAGCAGTTCGGCCATGAACGCACCGTAGCGTCCCCGCCCGGTAGCCTCCCGCTACGTGCCTCGGCGGTCGGGAGCGTAACGGGTGGTCCGGGAGCGGGGAGCACACCGGGGGGGTCGAGGAGGTCCGGCCCGGGCCGCCCTGGCGGGGATCCTCGCAGCCGTCGCCCTCCTCGGGGCCAGCTGTGGCGGCGGGGTCGGGGAGCGGGCCGCCCAGGCGTCCCCGGGCCCGGGTGGGGCGGGGCGGTCGGCGGCGACGAGCACCGGGAGCCCCGCGACCGCCCGGGCGGCCAGCTCGGGGTATGCGGGCGGCGGACTGGCCTGGTCGGCGTGCTCCGGGGCGGCGGGCCCGAGCGGCTACCAGTGCGCCACCCTCCGGGTGCCGCTCGACTACGCCGACCCGGCGAGAGGGACGATCCCGATCGCCCTCGACCGTAGGGTCGCGACCGACGGGGCGCGCGGCTCGATCCTCGTCGACCCCGGGGGACCGGGGGTGTCGGGGGTCGATTTCCTCGCCGAGGCCTGGCCGTACATCCCCGCCTACCTCACCCGGCACTGGACCATCGTCGGTTTCGATCCCCGGGGGGTGGCCCGCAGCGACCCGGTCACCTGCGGGCCCCCGAGCCAGCTCCAGGCGGAGCTGACCGCGGACCCCGCCCCGAACACCGCCGCCGGTTTCGACGCCCTGGTGGCCCTCGACCGTCGCTTCGCCGCCGGCTGCGAGGCCCGCAGCGGCCGGCTGCTGGCCCATGTCGGGACCTTCGACGCGGCACGGGACATGAACCGCATCCGGGAGGCGCTCGGCGAGCGGGAGCTCACCTACCTCGGTTTCTCCTACGGGACCCTGCTCGGGACGGCCTACGCCGAGCTGTACCCCCGCAAGATCCGGGCGATGGTCCTCGACGGGGCGATCGACCCGGCGATCGGACCGATCGCCTCGGCCGAGCAGCAGGCGGCCGGCTTGCAGCAACAGCTGGACGCTTTCTTCGCGTCGTGCCGGTCGGGGGATTGCGGCTGGCACCCGCGCGGCTCCCCGCAGTCGGCGTTCGAGTCCCTGGTCGCCCGGGTGCGGCGCCGGGCGGTCCCGGTGGCCGGGAGCGGCGGCCAGAGCGTCGGGCTGGCGGTGCTGTTGTACGGGACGGCGTCGGCGCTGTACACGCCCTCGTCGTGGCCGGGTCTCGGCCGGGCCCTCAGCTCCCTCGCCCGGGGTGACGGCGGCCCGATCCTGTCGATGTTCGACTCCTACGTCGGTCGGCGCCCGAACGGGACCTTCGCCAACACCGACGAGGCGGAGACGGCGATCGACTGCGCCACGACCCCCGCCCCGACCCTCGCCCAGATCCGCGCCGCCGCCCCCGCCGCGCGGGCGGCGTCACCGGTGTTCGGTCTGCTCGACCTCTACGGCGAGGCCGGCTGCTCGGTGTGGCCGGTCGGCGCGAGCGGCCCGTCGGGACCGGTGCACGCCCCGGGCAGCCCGACCATCGTGGTCGTCGGTGCGACCCACGACCCGGTCACGCCCTACGCGTGGGCGAAGGGCCTGGCGGCACAGTTCCCGCACGGGGTGCTGGTCACCCGCGACGGCGGGGGTCACACCTCGTACTTCCAGAGCAGCTGCGTCCGTCGGGTCGTGGACCGTTACCTGGTGACGACCGTCGCGCCCCGCCCCGGCACCGTGTGCCCCACGGGGAACGGCTAGGTGATGCCTCCGGCGTGTAGTCGGGGCAGGGACAGCCCCGGGGCCGGCAGGACCGGCGGGAGCGGAACCCGTGGGCGATGAGCTGGCCGAGGTCCGGCGCAGTCTCGAGTCGATCAGCGAGACCCTCGCCGACCTGGCGATCGCCGCGCTGCGCGAAGCGCTCGACGACGGGGACCCCAGCGCGCTGAGCGAGGAGCGGCGCCTCACCCGGGCACGCAGGGCGGTCGAGCGGGCCGCCGCGATCCTCGCCGGCCCCGACCACGGCGACTGAGCCCGGACCACCGGGTCGGTGGGCGCCGGGGCCTAGCGCCCGGCGACGACGATCGGGGGTGGGGCGCTCGGCAGCGCGTTGAGGGCGTCGATCAGGTCCCGCAGCCGGGCGTAGGACATCCGGTCGAAGCGCAGGGCGACCCGGGCGAGGTCGGGGAACTGCTCGGCGCGCCGCTCGGCGGGCAGCGGCCGGTCGAGGACGCTCAGCCGGCCGCGGACCATGTCGGCGAACGCCTCGTTCAGCTCGGCCGCCTCGGCGTCGGTCGGTCGTCGCTCCAAGCGGATCACCAGGGTGTCACCCACCCAGCGCAGCGAATGGTAGTTGCGGTAGAAGCCGAGGATCTCCCCGGCGGCGTCCTCGACGCTGTCGGAGATCCGGTACAGCCGGCGGTCGTCGCCGGAGATCAGGTCGCGGGCGACGACCTCGGCGGTGACGAAGTCCTCCCAGCCCCTCCAGTAGGTGCCGCCGGGCACGTCGAGCAGGACCACCGGCGCCGGCTCCGCCTTGCCGGTCTGCAGCAAGGTGAGCAGCTCGAAAGCCTCGTCGAGGGTCCCGAAACCACCGGGGAGCACCACGTAGCCGTAGGACTCCTTGATCAGCAGCAGCTTGCGGGTGAAGAAGTACTTCATCGACACGAGCTTCGGGTCCGACGCGATGAACTCGTTCGCTCCCTGCTCGAAAGGGAGGCGGATGTTGATCCCGAAGGAGTGCTCCGGGCCGGCGCCTTCCAGGCCGGCGGCCATGATCCCCGGCCCGGCGCCGGTGACCGTCGACCAGTGGTGGGCGGCGAGCAGCGCGGCGAGGTCCCGGGCCTGGGCGTAGAGCGGGTCGCTGGCCGCGGTGCGCGCCGAGCCGAACATCGTGATCTTGCGCACCGAGCGGTACGGGGCGAAGATCTCGAACCCGTCGGTCATCTCCCGGAGGGCGGCGTTGGCGATCTTGAGGTCGAGGCGGTCCGAACGGTCCGAGGCCAGGCGCACCACGCTGACCAGCAGCTCCAGGAGCTGGTCACGGTTGGTGCTAGCGCCGATCGCGTCGAGCAGCCCCTCGAGGAGCGCGTCGATCGCGGCGTCACCGGTGCTGCGGTCCCTCTCGGCGCGGGCGTTCACTCCGGGGAGGCGTCCCGGTCGACCAGCCACAGCACCCGATCGGCGTTGACCCGCCCGGCGGGCAGGTCGGCCCCTTCGGTCACCGCCCGCAGGGTGTCACGCTTGGAGGCCCCGGCGACGGTGAAGACCACCAGGCGCGCCCGGGAGATCGCCGAGAGGGTGAGGGTCATGCGGCGGTGCTGGTTGCGCCCGGAGGGGTCCTCGTTGAGCGCGACGAGCTGGCCGGGGTCGGCTTCGAGGGCCGGCGACCCGGGGAACAGCGACGCGGTGTGCCCGTCGGCGCCCATCCCGAGGTGGACGAAGTCGAGCTTGCCGACCTCACCCAGGCGCAGGGCGTACGCGTCGGGACCCTCGTCGCAGCTCATCGGGTACACCGCGTTGGCCCCCCCGACCCGCTCGAGGAGGCTGCGGCGACCGAGGAGCTGGTTGGAGGAGGGGTCGTCGGGGGGGACGCAACGCTCGTCACCCCAGTAGACGTTGACCGACAACCAGTCGATCGCGTCGTGGCTGTCGGCCGCGAGCCGCTCGTAGCACGGTCCGGCGGTGCTGCCGCCGGCGAGGGCGATGTGGAACAGCTCGCCGACACGCGCCTGCCAGGCCTCGACCACGGTCCGGGCGAACGCGCCGGGTAGGTCGTCTACGACGCTCAGGTCTCCATGCACCCCGAGAACACTAAACGCCCGAGGCGCCCCCCGCCCGGAGGCCGTTGGCCTTGTCGGTGAGCGCCTGGAGGAGCTGCTCGAAGCTCTTCGAGAAGCTCGCCACGCCCTCGTCCTCGAGCACCCGGGCCACGTCGGCCATGTCGACCCCGACCTCTGCGAGGCGCTCGAGGTGGGCCCGGGCGCCGTCCAGGTCGTGGTCGACGGTCCGTGCGAGCTGCCCGTGGTCGAGGAAGGCTTCGACGGTCGCGTCGGGCATCGTGTTGACCGTGTCGGGGCCGATCAGGCTGTCGACGTAGAGCAGGTCGGGGTACGCCGGGTTCTTGGTCGACGTCGACGCCCACAGCGGGCGCTGCACGTTGGCTCCCCGGGCCGCCAGGGCGTCCCAGCGCGGACCGCTGAAGCTGCGGCGGAACGTCTCGTACGCGAGGCGGGCCTGGGCGACCGCCGCCTTGCCCACGAGCCCGGTGCCGCTCTCCCCGAGCTTGCCGAGCCGGCGGTCGACCTCGGTGTCGACCCGGCTCACGAAGAACGACGCCACGCTGTGGACCGCCGAGAGGTCCCCCCCGGCTGCGGCGAGACGCTCCAGGCCGGTGAGGTAGGCCTCGATGACCGCCTCGTAGCGCGGCAGGGAGAAGATGAGGGTGACGTTGATGTTGCGGCCCTCGGCGATCATCTCCCTGATCGCCGGCACCCCCTCCTCGGTGGCGGGGATCTTCACCATCAGGTTCGGCAGCGAGATCCGTCGGTGCAGGCTGCGGGCGGCCTCGACGGTCCCGGCGGTGTCGGAGGCGAGCGCCGGGGAGACCTCCAGGGAAACGAACCCGTCGGTCCCGCCGCTTTGGTCGTGGACCGCTCGCAGCACCCCGCAGGCGCCGGTGACGTCGTCGATCGCCATGTCCCAGAACGCCGCCTCGACGTTGCCCCTACCGACCAGGTCGGCGAACTGCTCGTCGTAGGCGTCCGACCCGGTCATCGCCTTCTCGAAGATCGTCGGGTTGGAGGTCACCCCCCGGATCCCCTCCTCGACCAGGTGGGCGAGGCCCCCACCCTCGATCCCCGGCCGGTTCAGGTTGTCGATCCAGGGGCTCTGCCCCTGGTCGCTGTACAGCTCGTGCAAGCGGGTCACGCGTCCTCCTCGTCGTCGTCGTCGTAGTCGATCCCGTCCAGCTCGTCGAGCAGCGCCCGGGCCCGCTCGGCGACGTCACCGGCGCTGAAGCCGAGGTCGGCGAGCACCGCAGCGCCCGGTCCGCACTCCCCGAAGTGGTCGATGGCGACCGAGTCGTCCGCCCAGCGGGCCCAACCGAAGCTCGAGGCGGCCTCCACCGACAGGATCGGCGAGCCCGGTCCGAGCACCCGGTCCTGGTAGTCGTCGTCCTGCTCGTCGAAGAGGTCCCAGGACGGCATCGACACCACCCTGGCGCTGATCCCGTCCCCGGCGAGGACCTCGGCGGCCTCCACGCACACCGACACCTCCGAGCCGGTCCCGATCAGCACCACGTCGGGGTCGTCGTCGCCGTGGACCAGCACGTACGCGCCGCGCTCGACGCCTTCCCGGGCGAGCTGGGCGGTGCCGGGCAGGACCGGGACCGCCTGGCGCGACAGGCACAAGGCGGTGGGGCCGTCGCGTTCGACAGCGACCCGGAGCGCGTGCGCCGACTCGTTGGCGTCCGCCGGTCGGATGAGGCGCAGGCCGGGCATGGCCCGCATCGCGGCGAGCTGCTCGATCGGCTGGTGGGTCGGTCCGTCCTCGCCGAGACCGACCGAGTCGTGGCTCCAGAAGTACACGACCTTCGCCCCCGACAGCGCCGCGAGGCGCACCGAGGGGCGCATGTAGTCGCTGAAGACGAAGAAGGTCCCGCCGACCGGGAGGACCCCGCCGTGGAGGGCCATGCCGTTCATCGCCGCGCCCATCGCGTGCTCGCGCACCCCGTAGGCGACGGCCCGACCGGCGGGGTGCTCCCGGCTCTGCAGCTCGGCCCCGTCGAGCAGGGTCCCGGTGTTCCCGGTCAGGTCGGCGGCCCCGGCGACGAGGCCCGGCAGCTTCGGGGCGAGCGCGTTCAGGACCTTGTTGATCGAGTGGCGGGTCGCGACCTGCTCCCCGGGCTGCTCCCAGGTCGGCAGGAGGTCCTCCCAGCCGGGCAGGCCCCCGCCGGACCAGGCGGCGTCCCACTCGGCGCGAGGGCCACCCCAGGCGTCGAAGCGGTCCTGCCAGGCGCTGCGCGTCGCCGCCCCCCGGGCCCCGGCCCGGCGGTACATCTCGGCCACGTCGTCTGGGATGTAGAAGGTCTCCCCGGGGGGCAGGCCGAGGATCTCCTTGGTCTCGCGGACCTCCTCCTCCCCGAGCGGGCTGCCGTGGGCCTTGGAGGTGTCGGTCAGGTGGGGGGAGGGGTAGCCGATGTGGGTGCGCAGCACGATCAGCGAAGGCTTGTCCTCGACGGCCATCGCCCGGCGCAGCGCCGCCTCCAGGGCGTCGGTGTCGTTGGCGATCTCCCCGACGTCCTCGGTGTGCCACCCGTAGGCCTCGAAACGCCGTACCGGGTCGTCGCTGAGCGCGATCTCGGTCGGCCCGTCGATGGTGATGTGGTTGTCGTCGTAGACGTAGACCAACCGACCGAGACCGAGGTGTCCCGCGAGGGACGCCGCCTCGTGGCTCACTCCTTCCATCAGGTCCCCGTCCCCGCAGAGCACGAAGGTGTGGTGGTCGACCAGCTCCGGCCCGAAACGCGAGCGCAGGATCCGCTCGGCGATACCGAGCCCGACACCGTTGCCTACGCCCTGGCCGAGAGGACCGGTGGTCACCTCGACACCCTTCACGTGGCGGGACTCGGGGTGGCCGGCGGTTCGGCTGTGCAGCTGACGGAAGTTGCGGAGCTCTTCGAGGCTCAGGTCGTACCCGGTCAGGTGCAGCATCGAGTACAACAGGATGCAGGCGTGGCCGTTGGACAGCACGAAGCGGTCCCGGTCGGGCCAGGCCGGGTCGGTCGGGTCGTAGCGCATCACCCGGGTCCACAGCACGTGGGCGAGGGGAGCCAGAGCCATCGCCGTGCCCGGGTGCCCGGCGTTCGCGGCCTGGGGGGCGTCCATCGCGAGACCGCGGATGACGTTGATCCCGCGCTGCTCCAGATCCTTGTCGCTCATGGTGGCACCCTACCCACGCGACGATCCGGGTCACGGCCCGACCGGGTCAGGACCCGACCGGGTCACGTCCGACCGGGTCACGTCCGACCGGGTCAGGACCAGGGGCCGGACATCGCCAGGCAACCCACCCCGGCGCGCCGGAGCCCGGGCCCACCGGAGCCGCCGACCCCGGTGGCGACCTGCTGGGCGAGCTCCAGGCACAGCAACCCGGCGGGTGGGACCGTCGGCAGCGGGGCGTCCCCGAGCAGCTCGCCGGTGCCGGGCGGAGCGAGCACGACCGCGCCGTCGGCCCTCCCGCCGCCACCGACGGTCGCGTCGAGGACGGCGGTGACCGCCCGTCGCAGCGAGGCGGCGTCCCGGACGAGGAAGCGGAGGCGCGACCCGGTCGGGACGGCGGCGGCGAGAGCCAGTCCCGAGCCTCCCGCCTGGCGTCCGACCACCGGGATCGGCGGACCCTCGGGGCGGCCGTCGTCGCCGAGACGCTCGACGTGCAAGCCGGCTCCGAGCCCCGGCAGGTCGTCGGCGGCGACCCCGTCGCGGGTGAGCTCGACGAGCAGATCGAACGCCGGCGACCCGTCGAGGCGGGCCAGGACCGCTCCGTCGGTGTCGTCGGCGCGAACCGGGCTCCCGAGGGGCCGGAGCGCGGAGGTCGAAGCGGACGCCGGTCTGGCGCCCAGGTAGGCGACGACCGCCCCGCCCCGCCCGGCGACGCGACGCCCGCCGTCGGGGCCGAGCGCCCCTCCGACGGCCACCGGACCCGCAGCGGCACCCCCGAGCACCCCCGCCCCGCCGGTGGCGAGGAGGCCACGGAGCGCTCCGGGGGCACCGAGGACGAACGAGCCGGCCGGGGGGAACGGCGGCGGTCCCGGCTCGGGGAGCCCTCCGGCGTCGAGGACCCGACCGGTGAGCGGGCCGAGCTCGCCGGCGGCGAGGGCCATCCCGTCGCCGGTGACCCCCGGCGCGCTCCCCGTCGGCGCCACGGCGGCGCTCCCGGAGACGAGGGTGAGGGAGCTGACGGTGGCGGCGAGCAGCACCGTCGGTTCGAGGACCCGGCACCAGACCTCGGCGAGGTCGGCGAGGGCTCCGGCGTAGCCGGGGGTGACCGCGGCGATCACCAGGTCGGAGTGGCGGGCGCCGGCGTCGAGGAGCTGGCCGGCCACCTCCCCGGCGGCGACCGCGGCCACCGGGTGCGACGAGACGCCGAAAGCTGCCAACCCGGGGCTGGACCCGTTCAGATCGGCGGTAGGAGGGTGAGCGGCACCACCGTCGGGGCGCCGTCGGGGGCGAGCCGGCAGCACGCCTCCACGGTCCCCAACCGCTCCAGCTCCAGCTCGCCGCGCACCAGACGGTAGGTGAACTTCCCCGGTTCGACCTCGAAGGGCGACACGTTGCGGGCGACCTCGTCGCCGGAGTCGTCGGTGAAGCTCACCTCGAGCACCCCGCGGCCTTCCTCGGCGGGCCGGCAGCGGACGATGACCACCAGGTGCGGGGTGATCACGACCGGCGGCTCGGTCGGTGCCGGCATCGAGAACATGATCCCGGTCAGGTCGATGCGGGTCGAGGGTCCCGGTACCGGCCGCAGCGAGATGTTCTCGGCGAACAGCGCACTGACTATGTCCACGGGCCCCGCCCCGCGCCGGGTCTCAGCGGGCCGCGGCGGCTGGGACCGCCTGCGGCCTCAAGTGGAGCTCGTCGTGGCGGACCCGGGCCCAACCGAGACGGCGCAGGGCGAGGACCACCCACCACCCCGGGTCGATCTCCCGGGACGAGAACGACAGCCGGGCGGAGGTCGGCGCCGCGTGGTGGTTGCTGTGCAGCCCCTCGCCGGCTACGAGCCACGCCAGCCACTGGTTGTTGGTCGCCTGCCCGGTGAAGGGCCGCTTGCCGAAACGGTGGCCGATCGCGTTGATCGCCGAGCTGGCGAGCAGGTAGGTGCCGACGTGGACCGCTGCGGCGATCACCACCAGGTGCCAGTTGCCCCAGAACACGAGGAACAGGATCCCGGTGCCGATCCCGAGACCGAGCCATCCCCGGTCGAACAGCGCCCGGTCCCACCCGTCGGGCGGCAGGTCCTTCGCGTAACGCCCGACGGTGTCGGGGTCGTTGGCCGACTTCTTGTAGAGCACCACGTTGGCGAACTGCACGGTGAAGAACCCCGAGACCGCCGGCGAGTGCGGGTCCCCGTCGACGTCGGTGAACGCGTGGTGCTTGCGGTGGACCGCCACCCACTCGCGTGGCTTGATCCCCGTGGACACCCAGATCAGGACCCTGGCGGCGAACAGCGGTCGGCGGGTGAGGGTGAGGGAGCGGTGCGAGAGCGCCCGGTGCAGTACGACCGTCGTCAGGTACAGACCCAACTGGCAGGTCGCCAGGCCGACGATGACAGCGAGGAGGGGTCCGGGCACGACCGCAGCGTATCCGAGCCGACCGTCGTTCTACCAAGCGGTCAGGGCGCCGGTAGGTTTGGGCGCGTGTGCGCTCCGAGGCGGCGGTGACCCGCCTGGCCATGTTCCCGCTCGGGACCGTGCTCGTCCCGACGGAGGTGCTGCCGCTGCACATCTTCGAGCCTCGCTACCGCCAGATGATCGCCGACCTGGCCGGAGGCCCCTGGTCGCCGGAGGGCGCCGAGCTCGGCATCGTGTTGATCAGCCGCGGCTCGGAGGTCGGTGGGGGTGAGACCCGGGAGACGGTCGGGACCGTCGCCCACCTCCTGGAAGCCACCGCCCTGCCCGACGGGCGTTGGTTGATCCTCGTGGTCGGCACCCGGCGTTTCCGGGTCGTCGACTGGCTCCCCGACGACCCCTACCCGCTGGCCGAGGTCGCCGACGTCGACGAACCGCCGTGGGACGGCGCCGACGACGACCTGCTCGCCGACACCGAGAGAAAGGTGCGCCGCGCCCTCGCGATGGTCTCGGAGTCGGGGGCGAGCGCCGCCCCGGCCACCTTCGAGCTCGACGCCGATCCCTGCCGCGCCGC
>JAKABK010000019.1 GCA_021796905.1 Actinomycetes bacterium | reverse complement strand
GAGGGTCCTTGCTCACCCCCCAGCCCCCCGGGAACGGTGGCTCCCCGCCAGACGATCCGCGACGACGACCACCGGGCCGACCAGGCCGACCAGGGCCAGGAACGGTTCGCCCCGCACGAACGCCGCAGCCGACATCACCCCCAGCGCCACCCCCATCGCCACCAGCTGACGGCGCCCGACCCGCGCACCACTCCAGTTGTCGCTCACGAAAGTATCATTGGGCGAACAAACAACTTCGGACGTCTCAACACGAGACGATCCGCGGTGGGGCCCGGGCGGAACGGACCCCGGCGGGGCGGGCCCGCTCAGGACCCGGAGCCCACCTCCATCTCGCCCAGACGGGACCAGTCCTCGCCGGGAACGGTCACGTTGACGATGCGGGGCGTCTCGGCGAGGTGCGGTGGCAAGCTCTGGCGGGCCTCGGCGAAATGGGCCGACCCGACGTGCGCAGCGCCGGCGTCGCTGTCACGGAAAGCCTCCACCAGCACGTACTCGCTCGGGTCGTCGAGGCCGCGGGACCACTCGAACCACAGGCACCCCGGTTCGGCGCGGGTCGCCGCCGTGAAGTCGGCGACGATCGCGGGCCACCGATCGGCGTCCTCGGGAATGACCCGGAACTTGGCTGTTATGAAGATCACGGCACACCCATCGCTTTCGTTCCACTCGCCGCTGACCGACCAGCGGTCACACCGGATGATGGCACAACTCCGCCGCCGGTCCGCCGCCCCCGGGGACGGGGCCCGCCCGGTAGCGGCAGTCGCCGCCGGCGACCACCATCCTCCCGTCGACGCTGGAGGGGCCCCGGACCCGCTCCCGTTCCACTGGCGGAGAGGTGGTCCCTTCACGCTGGCGGAGAGGTGGTCCCTTCACGCTGGCGGGCGACACCTCGGCGTGCCGGTTCGTTGTCGTAACCCAGGTGTAGGATCGAACATGTGTTCGCACCCGACATCCGGGTGGCCGAGGGTTCCGAAGTGTCGTCGATCGCAGCGACGGCCGAGCCGACCGGGAGGCGCGATGTGCGAACAGCTCGATGCATTGAGCGCAGCGGTGGGCTCGTTCGCCCGTGGCTTCGATCCCCGGGCGATCACGCCCTCCCAGGCAGGACGGGTGGTGGAGCGCTGCACCCGCATGGAAGCGTCGATCGCCGCGATCAAGGCGCTCGCGGCGGCCCGCTACGCCGAGGGCGACGACTGGAAGCGACAAGGGTGCCGATCGGCCGCCGACGCCTACGCCAACAAGGCAGGGATGACCGTCAGCGCCGCCCGACGCAGTCTCGACACCGGGCGGCGCATGGCCAACCAACCCGACGTCGCGGGCGCTGCACTGGCCGGGGATCTGACCCCGGCCCAGGCGGAGGCAGTATCCGACGGCGCCGCAGCCGACGCTTCGAAAGCGAGCGAGCTGATCGAGCAGGCCAGGTCCACCAGCTTGACCGAGCTGAACGACACCGTCGCGACGATCAAGGCGGCAGCCGGTGACGCCGAGGAGGCCCGCCGCCGTTTACGAGCCAGGCGCAGCCTGAGACGCTGGACCGACCGCGACGGTGCGTGCCACGCCCACCTCTACGGACTGCCCGAGGACGGTGCTCGGTTGTGGAGGGCGCTCGACCCGCTCCGTCGGAAGCTCAACTCGTTGCACCGCCAGCGCAATGTGGAGCGGGAGTCGTTCGAAGCCCTGGACTACGACGCTCTCATCACCCTGGCAGCAATAGCCACCGGCAGTGAACGAACCGAGCTGAGCTTTGCCGACCTGCGTGACCTCGGGCTGTTCCCCGACGTCGGCCCCACCCGACCCGCGGGACCCGATGGCGACCCCGATCCCGCGCCGCCCTCCACTCCTCCCGTCGCTGGGCCGCCTCCGGCGACCGGCGAGTCCTTCCCGCCCGAGGGATCTGTCCCCGGAGCTGATGACAGCCGGGCAGCGCCAGACGACGGGACGCCGGCGCCAGACGACGGGATGCCGGCGCCAGACCATCCCGGTCTCCCAACCGGGAACGCGCCGGATCCCACATCGAGACGACCGGTACCTGCCGGCACCGGGACCGCCGGCGACGGCCAGGCGCTCGGCGCGCGCCCACGAGCGGACGCACAACCCTCCGATCGAACCGACCCACCGAGGTCCAGGCCCCGCCTTCCCGGAGGGCCGATCCGGTTGATGATCCGAGTCGACCTCGACACGCTGCTGAGAGGCGTCCCCGCCGACGGGGAGCTCTGCGAGATCTCCGGGTGGGGGCCGGTGCCGGTGTCGGTCATCGAAGCCCTCGCAGCCAGCGAGAGCACCTTCCTCGTCGGGCTGCTCACCAAGAGCCAGCAGGTCCTCGGCGTCTACCACCACACCCGGCACCCGACCAGCCACCAACGCTCCGCCCTCGACTTCGTTCAGCCCACCTGCCAGGCCGCGGGCTGCCCAGCACGCGCCGGCCTCCAGTACGACCACCGGGAGGACTGGGCCCGCACGAAGTTCACCCTCTACGACCTACTGGACCGCCTCTGCCCCCACCATCACCGGCTGAAGACCGATCGGGGCTGGGCGCTGGTCGACGGGACCGGCAAGCGTCCCTTCGTGCCCCCAGACGACCCCCGCCACCCTCGCCGGGTCGGGAGCTCCCAACCCGGGCGCCCCGTTCGCGGCGGTGAGCGCTCCGCTGCTCACCGATCGGGGGCCCCGGGCGGCGACGGCGCGACGGAGACCAGCGGCTCCTCCGTGCCCGCAGGTACCGACCGGCAGTCCGAGCAACATCCGAGCGGCGCGCGTCGAGGGTCACGGGACCCGACCCGACCACCATGACGCGCTGCGACGACCGCTGCGGCGCCCGGGGCCGTGCAGACCACCCTCGGCTACCGGTGGTCCCGTCCGCCTCCAGCGACGACCCGGATCCCTGCGGCGAGCGAGTCGCCGGTGAGCTCGGGCAGCCCGAGGTGGACCGCTCCCATCGCCTCGGCCAGGTCGGCCGCCAGCCCGAGGCGGGTGGCTCCGTCCTCCACGTCCACGACCACAGTCGGCACGCGCGCGGCCCGCACCCGCTCCGCCGCACGCCGGGCAGCGTCCAAGGGGTCGAGCCCTCCTGGGGCGGAGGTGGCCCTACCGTCGGAGACCACGACCAACAGCGGTTGTCGGCCGCCGCCGGCGCCCGGCCCGGTCGCCACGCGAAGTGCCGTGTCGATCCCGAGGCCCAGCGGGGTGCGCCCCCCGGTGCGCAGTTCGGCGAGCCGAGCGCGGGCCACCTCTACGCTCCCGGTCGGCCTGAGCACCACCGTGGCCTCCTCGCCGGCGAAGGTCACCAACGCCACCCGGTCCCGCCTCTGGTAGGCGTCGAGCAGCAGGCTCACCACCGCTCCCTTCACCGCCGTCATGCGGGCGTCGGCCCCCATCGAGGCCGACGCGTCCACCGCGATCACCACCAGGTTGCCGCTGCTCTGCTCGCGCACCGCCTGACGCAGGTCACCGACCACGACTCTGGACCCACCGGACCCCGCTCCCGCAGGATACCGACCAGCTTCGCCTGCCACGGCCGAACGCTGGGCGGCCACTCTCAGGGTCGCCCCGAGCGCGACGTCGGTCACCGGCCCATCCCCCGCTCTCCTGGCCCCCACGACCCGGCCTCTCGGACCCTCCACCAGCGAGCGTCGGCCGGACCGGCCAGGCGCCCCCGGGAGCCTACCGGCAGCGCCAGCCGCCTCGAGGGCCACCACCGGGGAGGTCGGCCCGATCGGTGAGAGCTGTCCACCGACCCCCATCGTCCCGGTCCGGCCGCCGCCGGCGCCGGCTCCCCCGGCCAGGCCGCCGCCGGGGTCGGTGCGCGAATCCCGCGACGACCGGTCGCTCCTGCCGGCGGCACTCGTCGCGCCCGACCCAGCCTCGGGACCCGACCCAGCCTCGGGACCCGCCCCGACCTCGGGACCCGCACCAGCCGCAGGGTCGACCTCGCCCGCTGGGTCGGCCCGACCCGCAGGACCGTCCCCATCGCCGCAACCGCCTCCATCCGACCGGCCAGACCCGCCGGTGCCGGCACCGGACCCGGGGAGCGGCTCGGCTGGCACGGGCGGGGACGGCGCTGGGTCTCCACGGAGAGCCTCGGTGATCTCTTCGGGATCGATGCCCGGCTCGTCGAGAGGTCCCCGCCGGCGCCGGTGGGCGAGGGCGAGAGGGGCGACGACGGCCACGTCGTCGAGCGTGGCGACGTCCCGGCCCTCCCACGCGGCCAGGGCGGCGGCGCCCCGGGCGACGACCAGGTCTGCCCGCAACCCCTCGGCACCGACCGTCGCGCACAACCTGCTCACCGAGCGCAACAGCTCGGGCCCGGGCGAGGAGAGCCTGGACCTCGCCGCGGCGAGGCGGGCTGCGAGGGTGGCGCCGGCGTCGGCCCACACCTCGGCGAAGGCGACCGGGTCGGCGTCGAAGGCCAGACGACGGGCGACGGCCTCGGCCCGCTCGACGGGATCGGTGGTGGTGGTGACCTCCACGGCGAAGCCGAAACGATCGAGGAGCTGCGGACGGAGGTCGCCCTCCTCCGGGTTCATCGAGCCGACCAGCACGAAACGGCTCGGGCAAACCTCGGACATACCGTCGCGCTCGACGCGGTTGACCCCGGAGGCGGCGGCGTCGAGGATCACGTCGACCAGGTGGTCGGGGAGCAGGTTGACCTCGTCGACGTAGAGGATCCCACCGTCGGCGGCCGCTAGGAGCCCCGGGCTGAACCGCCGTCCCCGCCCGGTCAGGGCCGCCTCGACGTCGAGGGTGCCTACGACCCGGTCCTCGGTGGCGCTCACCGGCAGCTCCACGAAACCGGCCGCCTCGCCGAGCAGCGCCCCGAGACCCCTGGCCAGGGTCGACTTGGCGCTCCCCTTCTGCCCACGCAGCAGCACCCCGCCGATGCGCCGGTCGACGGCGTCGAGGAGCAGGGCCAGCTTGGCGTCGTCGTGGCCGACAACGGCAGCGAACGGCAGCGACGCCGGCGTCCCGGGGCTCATCGTCCCTCCTCCCACGACTCGGCCTCGAGCAGGGCGCGCCGCAGGATGTCGACTGCCCGGTCGCTCGCCGTCCACAGTCCACGGTCGACGGCCTCCAAGAGCCGTTCGGCGATCGAGCGCATCGCCCACGGGTTGGACACCTCGAACAGCTTTCGCACCTCCGGGTCGCCCAGGTAGGCCTCGGTGACCCGCTCGTACATCCAGTCCTCCACCACACCGGCGGTGGCGTCGTAGCCGAACAGGTAGTCGACGGTGGCGGCCATCTCGAACGCCCCCTTGTAGCCGTGGCGGGACATGGCCTCGATCCACTTGGGGTTGAGCACCCGGGTCCGGACCACCCGGGCCGCCTCCTCCGAGAGGCTCCGGACCCGGGGACGGGACGGATCGGAGGTGTCACCGAACCACGCCCGGGGCTGGGCGCCGGTGAGCGCCCGGATGGTGGCGACCATCCCGCCATGGTCCTGGAGGTAGTCGTCGGAGTCGAAGATGTCGTGCTCCCGGTTGTCCTGGTTCTTGACCGCGACCTGGATCGTGGCGAAACGCCTCCTCATCGCCTCGGCGGCCGGGCTGCCAGGGTTCCCCCGCCCGTAGGACCAGCCCGACCACGCTTCGTAGACCGCGGCCAGGTCCGCGTCGGTGCGCCACTCGCGGCTCTCGAGCAGGGCCAGGATGCCCGAGCCGTAGGCGCCCGGCTTGGCCCCGAAGATCCTGGGGTCGTCGTCGAAGCCGGCCAGGACGCACGCCTCGTCGAGAAGGTCGACCACGTGGGGGAAGGCGTCCCGGAAGAACCCGGAGATCCGCAGGGTGACATCGACCCGGGGCCGACCCAGCTCGGTCTCGGTCATGGGCTCCAACCCGATCACCCGGCCGGTTCCGTCCTGCCAGACCGGGCGGACCCCGAGCAGGGCGAGGGCCTCGGCGACGTCGTCGCCCATGGTGCGCATGGTCGCCGTACCCCACACGACCAGGCCGACCGAGGCCGGCACCTCCCCCTCCTCCCGCCGGTAGCGGGCCACCAGCTCCTCCGCCAGGCGCCACCCGACGTCCCATGCCAGGCGG
Organism: Actinomycetes bacterium; assembly: GCA_021796905.1. Lineage (GTDB taxonomy): Bacteria > Actinomycetota > Acidimicrobiia > Acidimicrobiales > Palsa-688 > JAKAQB01. The sequence continues at coordinate 6,897 of JAKABK010000019.1, read as the reverse complement.
GAGGGCACCGCCCTCGGGTCGACGGAGTAGAAGTTGCGCCCGGTCGGCAGCACATGGGCCATACCGCGGGTCGGGGCGCCGCTCGGGCCGGCGGGCACCGCCCGACCGTCGAGAGCGGCGAGGACGTTGCCGACCTCGTCCGGGGTTCGGGCGAGGGCCGGGACGAGCAGGTCGCAGACGAAACGCAAGGTGGGGTCGTCACCGTCGTAACGCCAACCGGCGCCCTGGAGGGCGGCGAGGGTCGCCCGGTTACGGGCCTCGATCGCGTCGACCTCGGCGCGCGACGCGCCGTCGGGCAGACCGGCGCGAAGCGACGGCACACCCCCCTGGGGCACCCGGGTGAGGGCGAGGACCAAGTCGAGCTCGGCCTCCCCGCGTGGAACCTGCCCGAGGACGTGCAGGCCGCCACGGATCTGGGCGTCCTTCAGCTCGCAGAGGTACCCGTCGACGTGGAGCACCAGTTCGTCGAAGGCGTCGCCCTCGGGCCGGTCGACCACGCCGAGGTCCCGGTGGATCTCGGCCTCGACCAGCAGGTCCCAGACCTGCTGGCGGATCGCCGGGAGCTTGGTCGGGTCGAGGGCGGCGACCTGGGCGTGCTCGTCGAGGAGCGCCTCCAGGCGGGCGGTGTGGTCGTAGGTCTCGGCCCGGGTCATCGGTGGCAGGAGGTGGTCGACGATCACCGCGTGCGCCCGGCGCTTGGCCTGGGTCCCCTCGCCCGGGTCGTTGACCACGAACGGGTACACGAGCGGCAGGTCCCCGAGAGCGGCGTCGGGCCCGCAGGACGCCGAGAGCCCGACGCTCTTGCCCGGCAGCCACTCGAGGGTTCCGTGCTTGCCGACGTGCACCACGGCGTCGGCCCCCCAAGCCACCTCCAGCCAACGGTAGAACGCCAGGTAGTGGTGGGTGGGCGGCAGGTCCGGGGAGTGGTACAGCGCGATCGGGTTCTCCCCGAACCCCCGAGGGGGTTGGACCGCGACCAGGACGTTGCCCAGGTCGATCCCGGGGAACACCAGGTCCCCACCGTCGCAGTAGACGACCCCGGGCGGGGGTCCCCACGCTGCGGTGACCGCCGCCTGCAGGTCTGCGGGCAGGGTGGCGAACCACTCCGAGTACCGCTCGCCCGACCAGCGCCCGGCGGCCGCCGCCGCCTGGGCGGGGGCGAGAGACTCGCGGTCGTAGACCAGGTTGTCGGCCAGCTCGGCCATCAGGGCGTCACCGTCGGTCGGGACCCGCGCGATCCCGTAGCCGGCGCCGGCCAGGGCGCTGAGCAGACCGATCACCGAGGCGGGGGTGTCGAGGGCGACGGCGTTGCCGATCCGGCTGCGCTTGGTCGGGTACGCCGAGAGCACCACGGCGACCTTGCGGCGCGCCGGCGGGGTTCGGCGGAGCGCAGCGAGGCGCGCTGCGATGCCCGCCACCCGCGCGACCCGATCCGGGCGGGTCCGGTAGGCGGTGACCGGCTGGGTGTCCCCGCCGCCGAAGTCGACGCCGTCGTCGACCACCTCCTTGAACGAGAACGGGACGGTGACGATCCGTCCGTCCAGCTCGGGGATCGCGACCGCCATCGCCACGTCGACGGGGGCGAGCCCGGCGTCGGAGGTCTCCCAGTCGGCCGACGAGCGGGTGGCGGTGACCGCTTGGACGACCGGCACCCCGAGGTCGGTGAGCGCCGACGCGTCCCAGCCGTCACCGACCGCCGAGCCCATGGCGAGCACGGTGGTGACCACACAGTCGGCGCCGGCTGCGGCGACCAGTTCCAGGGCCTCGACCCGCCCCCGGGGGTCGGGTCGCAACGAGTAGCAGTAGACCGCGACCGCGTTGACCCCCCGCGCTTCCAAGGCGGTGGCCAGGTCGTCGACGAAGGTGGTGTTGCCCGACAGCAGGTGCGCCCGGTAGAACACGATCGCCACGGTCGGACGGTCGGGGAGGACCGGTCGGTCGCCGTAGCGGCCCGAGGACGGCACCGGCACCGGCGGCTCGAAACCGAAACCGCTCCCGAGCACCGTGTCGGCGACGAAGCGCAGCAGGCGCTCCAGGTTGGCCAGCCCGCCGTGGGCCCAGTAATCCCACGCCTGGGCGAGCGTCACCGCAGCGACCGTGGACCGGGCGGCCAGGTCGGCGTCGGGCACCGCTTCCCCACCGAAGCAGAGCAGAGGCACCCGGCGCTCGACGCACTCGGCGGCGAGCGCTTCGAAGGGCTCCTCCCAGGCGCGCCGACCGCCGAGCAGCCGGACCAGCACCACCTCCACGCCGTCCAGGTCGGGGGGCCGGTCGAGCCCGGTGGGGTTGGCGGCCACCACCGGCGGGAATCCCGCCGGGAGCCCCTCGACCAGGCTCCGGAAGCTGAGTATCTCGGTGTCGGCGTTGGTCAGCACGAGGATCAAAGCGGGGCTCCCTCGGAGATGATGCGCTCCAGGCGGGCGCGGTCCAGGTGGTCGCCGACCAGGTCGGCCAGGCGTTCCCACTGCGCCTCGCGGGCGGCGGCGAAACTGACCCCGGCGGCGACGAAGCGTTTCCCTCGCCGCTCGGCGACCAGAGCGAGGAACGTGGATCGGAAACGGTCGGACTCGAACAGACCGTGGAGGGCGGTGCCATACACCCTCCGCTCGGGGTCGACGGCCCCCTCGGGCTCGGGCAGGTGGACCCACGGCTCCGCCGGTCCGCTCGTGCGCCCGTGGTGGATCTCGTAGCCGCTGACCGCCTCGCCGAGGGCGGTGCCCTCCCGCCGGCGGGTGAACTTCTCGGGCTCGAAGCGGGTCCCCACCTCCAGCCAGCCGAGGCCGGGCACCGTGGTCGGCGATGCCGCCTCGACGGCGCCGGGATCGCTCAGTTCCCGGCCGAGCACCTGGTAGCCACCGCAGATCCCGACCACGATCGCACCGGCGTCACGGGCGGCGGCCACCGCCCGGTCGAGGCCGCGGCGGCGCATCCAGTCCAAGTCGGCGAGAGTCGACTTCGATCCGGGCAGGACCACCAGGTCCGGGTCGCCGAGGCCGCCGGCGGAGCGGACCATCCGTACCGCGACGCCGGGCTCGACGCCGAGCGCGTCGAGGTCGGTGAAGTTGGAGATCGTCGGCCAGGCGACGACCGCGACGTCGAGGTGGTCGCCGACGGCTTCGCCGGGATCGGGTCGGGCGGAACGCAAGGCGAGGGAGTCCTCGGCGTCGAGGTTGATGCCCGGCACCCAGGGCAGCACCCCGAGGGTCGGGACCCCGCAGCGGGCCTCGAGGTCGGCGAGGCCACCGCCGAGCAGCACCGGGTCGCCCCGGAACTTGTTGACGACGAAAGCCCGGACCCGCCGGCGGTAGGGCTCGGGGAGCAGGGCGACGGTGCCGTAGAGCGCGGCGAAGACCCCGCCCCGGTCGATGTCGCCCACCACCAGCGCCGGGAGCCCCGCCTCGTCGGCGACCCGGAGGTTGACGATGTCGTGGTCGAGGAGGTTGATCTCCGCCGGGCTACCCGCCCCCTCCGCGATGACCACGTCGAAGCGGGAGCGCAGGTCGGTCAGGCAGCCCAGGACGACAGGGAGCAGCTCGGGCTTGAGCGCGTGGTAGTCGGAGGCTCGGAGGTGCCCGACGGGCCGGCCGAGGACCACGACCTGGCTGGTACGGGCACTGGTCGGTTTGAGCAGGATCGGGTTCATGGCGACCTCCGGCTCCACGCCCGCCGCCATCGCCTGGGTCGCCTGCGCCCGGCCGATCTCGTGACCGGAGGCGGTGACATAGGAGTTGAGCGCCATGTTCTGGGCCTTGAACGGGGCGACTCGCACCCCTTCTCGGGCGAGGAGCCGGCACAGCCCGGTGACCACCGCGGTCTTGCCGGCGTCGCTCGCCGTCCCACAGACCATCAGCCCGCCCCTCACGGTGCCGTCGATCCCAGGGCGTGAGCGAGCCGCTCGAGGCCGGCGGCGTCGGGCACCGCCACCCTCGCCCAACCGGGCAGACCGAAGGAGGTGCAGTCGCGCACCGCCACCGCCCCGAGAGCGAGGCGCTCCCGCAAACCGCGGGCGGACGCGCACAGCAGCCAGTTCGCGTCGGAGGGTTGCGGATCGAGACCGTGGGCGCTTAGCAGCGTCCACAGCTCGCTACGGGCCTCGGCGATCCGATCCCGCCAAGCGGGGAGCTCGGCGGTCTCCAGCAGCTCCGGCACGAGAGCGCAGCCGAGACCGCCGACCGCCCAGCGCGCCTGGCGGGCAGCGACCCGGCGGAGGAGGTCGGGCTCGGCGAGGACATAGCCGATGCGCAGACCGGGGCAGGCGAAGACCTTGGTCAGCGAGCCGACGACCACCGCTGCGTTGTCCCCCCGGGTCCAGGTCCCCGTCGCGATCGGGTAGAACGCCTCGTCCCACACCCCAGCGAGCTCCCCCTCGGGGGCGAGCCGACCGGTCGGGTTGTGCGGATTGGAGCGCCACCGGGGCCCGCCGGAGCGGGGGTGGAGGGCGAACTCGGGCTCCTCGACCGATCCGCCGAGCTCGGCGGCGACCAGCCGGATCGCCTCGCTCCCGCCGGCGGTGAGCAGCACCCGGTCGGGGTCGACCCCGATCGCGCCGGCCAGCGCGGCGGTGGCGTCGGCGGGATCGGGATAGCGCCGCAGGTCGCCCAGGTGGCGGGCGGCGAGCCGGGCCACGTCGGGGGCGAAGGGGTTGAGGCTCGCCGACAGGTCGAGGACCTCCCCGGGAGGGATCCCGAGAGCGGCCGCCAGGCGGGCGCCGTCGCCGCCGTGGACCCCGGGCGGCGGGACCCGCCCGGCCGGAGCCCGCCCGTCCGGTCCACTCCTGGCCGGTGCCCACCCCACCGGCGCCTTCCCGTCCGGTCCACTCCTGGCCGGTGCCCGCCCCGCCGGCGCCTTCCCGTCGGGGGTCACCCGACCACCCCGGCGACAGCGAGGGCGACGGCGAGCGCGACGGTCACGTCCCGGGAGAGCCGGCAGGCTCCGGCGACGTCGTCCACCTCGGGTGGGCGTCCCCGGCCGAGGCGGGGTCGGTCCTCGACCACACCGGCGTAGACGGTGGCACCCCCCAGCTCGAGACCCAGGGCGGCGGCGAAGGCCGCCTCGGCCACCCCGGCGTTCGGCGACGGGTGGGCAGGGGCATCCTCACGCACGGCCCGCCACACCCCCGCCGCCTCCCTCGGGCGCACGACGGCCACCAACCCGGCGGTGACCCGGGCCGGCACCCAGTTGGCCAAGTCGTCGAGACGTGCCGACGCCCAGCCGTAGCGTCCGTAGCGCTCGTTGCGGTAGCCGACGGTCGAGTCGAGGGTGTTGACCCCCCGGTAGGAGAGGGCGCCCACCGCACCGCCGAGGGCGCCGGCGAGCGCAGGCGCGACGACCGCGTCGACGGTGTTCTCCGCCACCGACTCGACCACCGCCCGGGCGATGCCCGCCTCGTCGAGGGTCTCGGGGTCCCGCCCGACCAGCGCCCGAACCCCGACACGCGCCTCGGCCAGGTCGCCCGCTGCGAGAGCGTCGGCGACCGCCGCCGCCGCATCCCGCAGCCCGCGGCCGGCGACGCTCAGGTAGGTGGCGGCAGCCGTCGAGCGCAGCAACCGGCCGGCGGTCGCCGACAGCGCCACCCCCGCGGCGGCGTGGGCGACCCCCCGAGCGCGGTCGTCGGCCCACAGGTGGCGCTCCACCCCACCCATGAGCGTGCCGAACAGGCTCACCGGGTGCGGGGAGAGCGGGGGCTCGCCGACCATCAGGTCGGCGACGATCCCCCCGGACGCAGCCAGGAGCCGGCTCCGGCGGGCCGTCACCAGCGAGCCGCCGCTGTGAGCAGACCGAGGGTCTCGCCGAGCACCCCGGCGGCTCCGAGCACGTCACCGGTGTAGCCCCCGACCCGCCGGCGGGCGAAACCGACCACCGCCGCGAAACCGGCCAGGCACACCCCCACCGCGACCGGACCGGCAGGCACCTCCCAGGCGGAGGCGACACCGAGAGCGGCGACGCCGGCCACCGCGAGCAGCGACACCGGCACCCGGCTCCCACCGAAGGCCGACACCAGTCCGCCGCCGGGACGGGCGTAGGGCACCCGCTCGACGGTGCCCGCCATCGCCCCGCGCGACGCGCACCACAACCCGGCGAGCAACAAGGGGGCGGGGCGCAGCGCCAGGAGGGCAGCGAAGCGGACGAGGACCGCCGCCGCGACCGCGACCACCCCGAAGGCCCCCACCTCCGGGCCGGCCATCACCTCCAAGCGCCGCTCGACCCCGAGGTGGGGCAGGAGCCCGTCTGCGGCGTCGGCGAGCCCGTCGAAGTGCAACATCCCGGTGGCCGCCAGGTCGGCGACGACGACCACCGCGGCAGCGACCGCCGGGGGCCACAGTTGTGCCGCCGCCCACCACAGCCCACCGAGGAAGAGGCCGATCGCGGCGCCTACCGCCGGGAACCACCGCAGCGCCGCCGGGGTCGGGGTCCGGGCCCCGCCGAGGGGAGTGAGGAAGCCGAGAGCTTCACGCATCGGGCGACCCCCCCGGTAACCCCCGGCGGGGCGGGCGATCCGGGGTTCCCGGGGACGGCGCCCGAACGCCGGGCGCGACCAGCGTCTCACCCGGCACCGGTGAGCTCCCCGAACTGCTCGAGGCGCAGCACCCGGCCGGCGACCACGAGCAGGGCCTCGTCGGCGACGGCCGCGACCGCCCGGTTGAGCTCGCCGAGGGCGTCACGGAACGCCCGACCGAGCCCGGTCTCGGGGTGGACACCGAGACCCACCTCGTCGGATACGAGGATCGAACGACCCGGGCGGGCGATCAGAGAGTCGCACAGGGCGCCGGCGTCGACCGTCAGCCCAGGGGCGGCGGCGACCCACGTGCCGAGCGAGTCGACCAGGACCGTGCCGGCGGTCGCGGCGAGGAGCGCCGGCAGGTCGGGGCCGCCGGCCCGAGGCGCCTGGCCGGCACC
>JAKABK010000018.1 GCA_021796905.1 Actinomycetes bacterium | reverse complement strand
GAGCTCCAAGGATGTAGTTTCGGGGGCGTGACAGCAGGGGCTCGCTTCTCGGTCGCCGGGCTCTTCGCCGGTATCGGTGGTCTGGAGCGGGGGCTGGCGGAGGCGGGTGGGGAGGCCGAGCTGCTCTGCGAGTGGTGGGAGCCGGCCGCTCGCGTGCTCGAGGCCCGGTTCCCCGGTGTGCCGGTCGCCACCGACGTGCGGGAGCTGCGGTCGTTGCCGAAGGTCGACGTGGTGACAGCGGGGTTCCCGTGCACCGATCTGTCCCAGGCGGGTCGGACGGTGGGGATCCGAGGGTCCCAGTCGGGGCTGGTAAGCGAGGTGTTCCGGCTGTTGCGGCGGCGACGGGTGCCGGTCCTGGTGCTCGAGAACGTGCGCAACATGCTCGTCCTGGATGCTGGGGCGGCGATGAGCTACCTGGTGTCGGAGTTCGAGGGGTTGGGCTACCGCTGGGCCTACCGCTTGGTGGACTCGCGTTCGACCGGGGTGCCCCAGCGCCGTCAACGGGTCATCCTGGTGGCGGCGAGGGACCTCGATCCCCGCTCGGTGCTCTTCGCCGACGAGGCCGGGGAGCCCGAGCCGTCGTCGTACCGGCTCGACGCGTACGGCTTCTACTGGACCGAGGGGTTGCGGGGCCTCGGGTGGGCGCCCGACGGCGTGCCGACGTTGAAGGGCGGGTCGAGCCTGGGGATCCCGTCGCCGCCGGCGATCTGGTGGCCGGCCGGTCCGCCGGGAGGCAGGATCGTGGTCCCGTCGATCCGGGAGGCCGAGCGGCTGCAGGGTTTCCCGGCGGGCTGGACCGAGCCGGCTTCGCAGCGCCGGGAAGGGGTGCGCTGGAAGCTGGTCGGCAACGCCGTGACCGTAGGGGTGTCGAGATGGCTCGGACGTCGCCTCGTCGACCCCGGCAGCCCGAGCGCCGACGGCCGGCCGCTGGTCGCCGGTGAGCGCTGGCCGACGGCGGCCTACGGTGCGGCCGGGAAGGCGTGGGCGGTCGAGGCGTCGTTGTGGCCCATCCGTCTCTCCTACGAGCACCTCTCCGACGTGGTCGACCTCCCGTCGGCCACCCCGTTGTCGGTGCGCGGGGCGGCCGGCTTCCTGTCCCGGACGGGGCGCTCCTCGCTGCGGTTCGTGCCGGGGTTCCTCGCGGATGTCGCCGAGCACGTCGAGGTGCTCGCCGGGGAGGCGTCCTCCGTCGCCTGATCGTCGCCAGGGGCGGCCGCCCGGCTCCTCGGAGACCGTCCGCCGGCGGATGCAGCGCCAGGCCCGGCGCGACACCGCCCCGGAACTGGCGCTGCGACGGGAGCTGTGGCGTCGGGGTCTGCGCTACCGGGTCGACGTGGCACCGATCCGGGGACGTCGACGCGCCGACGTGGTGTTCACCCGGGCCAAGGTGGCGGTCTACGTCGACGGCTGCTTCTGGCACCGCTGCCCCCTCCACGCCACCACCCCCAAGACCAACCAGGAGTGGTGGACCGCCAAGCTCGACGCCAACGTCGCCCGGGACCGTGCCACCGACGAGAACCTGTCTGCCGCCGGGTGGACCGTCGTGCGGGTCTGGGAGCACGAGGAGCCGACCGCAGCGGCCTCCCGGGTGGAGGCGGCGGCACGAGCCGGCGGCGGACGCGGGGGATCCCCGTCGCAGCCCCGGGAGCCGCGACGCCGCTAGGTTGCGGCCCCGTGGCGGCGATCAGGGCGGCAGGCGGAGCCGGGAAGTGTGGGCCGCGTGGCGGGTGACGCCGAGGCCCAGCGCTGGTCCGACCTCGTAGCTTCGCCGGGCATGCTGACCGCGCTCGACCTGGCCGACGCCGAGCGGCCCCGAGCGGCGATCGAGGCCGACGCGGCCGAGATCCTGGACGCCGGGCTGTCGCGGAGCGAGCGCAGCGCGAGACGGGCGCCGCTGCGTGACCGCCGGAAGCGGTGGTCGGAGCTCTTCGCGGGGGCCACCGCGACCATGCTCGCCGACGAGCTGCGCCGTCACCGCGCGATCAGCCGGCGCTTCCGGGTGGCGCCGGCGGCTGACGGCACCGGCCAGGAGACGTTCTGGCCGCTGGGCTACCGCAGCGGCAAACGCATCGACGTCGTGGTCGCCGGAGAGCTGTCCGGCCTCCAGCTCGGTGTCTCGCTCAAGGGCCTCAACTTCCGTGACGACGAGAGCGGCAACTACGACAAGAACCTCACCGGCCGGCTCTACGAGCTCGCCGACGAGCTGACCACCGTCCACCGCCACCTGCCCCGGGCGACGATGGCCGGGGTGTTCTTCGTGCCGGTCGAGGCGTGCTCGGACAAGTCGGCCGGCCAGTCGTCGTTCGCGCACGCCGTCCTCGAACTACGGCGCCGCTCGGGGCGCCGGGCAGGGGATCCCTCACACCTGAACCGGTGCGACTTCGCGGCGGTGGGCCTCTACTCCTGGGGTGGTGGCGGCATCGCGCGCGGTGTCGTCCGCTTCCTGCCCGCCACCGAGCCCCCACCCCGCTGCGGGCTCCCGCTGGTGTCCTCGACGCTCGACGCCGCCGGGCTGGTCGATCGCCTGGTCGGCCTGGCCATCGCCGAGACCGCCGCCGCCGACGTGTACGGGCCGGCGGAAGGCACACCCTCGGAGGCGCTGTCGGCACTGCCCGACGTCCTCGCCGCCGAGGAGAGCGGCGAGGTCGACGAGCTGCCCCTCGAGGAGTAGACGACGGTCACGCCCCGCTGACCCCGACAGGGCGTCCCGGCCGACGCTCAGCGGCCGATGCGGATGAGCTTCTTGTTGACGAACTCGTCTGCTCCGTAGCGCCCCAGCTCGCGCCCGAACCCGGAGCGCTTGACGCCCCCGAAGGGCAGCTCGGCACCGTCGGCTCCGACGATGTTCACGTAGACCATTCCGGCATCGATCCTGTTCGCGACCCGCTCTGCCTGATCCGGATCCGTGGTCATGAGATAGGAGCCGAGCCCGAACGGGGTGGCATTTGCCAGTTCGACGGCTTCGTCCTCGGAGCGCACGCGATATACCTGGGCCACCGGACCGAAGAGCTCCTCGCGATAGGCGTCGTTGTCGGGCCCGATGCCGGCGAGGACCGTCGGTTCGAAGAAGTTGCCGTCGCGCTTACCGCCGACGACGACCTCCGCCCCCTGGGCGACGGCACGTTCGACCTGATCCTCGAGCCGATCGGCGGCCGCCTTCGACGAGAGTGGACCGAGGACCGTCTCGGGCGAGCGCGGGTCGCCGGGCCGGACGGCGGCGAGCGCGGCCGTGAACTTCTCGAGGAACGGCTCGTACAGCTCGTCGGCGACGATGAAACGCTTGGCGGCGTTGCAGCTCTGGCCGGAGTTGTCGAGGCGCGCGGCTACCGCGTCCGCCACGGTCTTGTCGAGGTCGTCGGTGCCGAGAACGATGAAAGGATCGGATCCGCCGAGCTCGAGCACCACTTTCTTGAGGTTGCGTCCGGCGATCGCAGCGACCGCCGCCCCCGCCCGCTCCGAGCCGGTGACCGACACCCCGCGCACACGCGGGTCGGCGATCACCCACTCGATCTGCTCGTTGGTGGCACGAATGTTCTCGTACGTCCCGGGAGGGAAGCCGGCGTCGTGGAACATCTGCTGTATCGCCTCGGCGGACTCGGGGCACTGTGGGGCGTGCTTCAGCACGATGGTGTTGCCGATCACGAGGTTGGGCCCGGCGAAGCGCGCCACTTGGTAGTAGGGGAAGTTCCACGGCATGATGCCGAGCAGCACACCGATCGAGCAGCGGCGGACGACGGCCGAGCCTTCCCCGGCGAGCAATTCGATCGGCTCGTCGGCCATGATCTTGTCGGCGTTGTCGGCGTAGAACTGGTAGATCGACGCAGCGAAATCCACTTCACCCAGCGCTTGCTCGACCGGCTTGCCCATCTCGGTGGTGATGATCGCCGCCAGGTCGTCACGACGCTCGGTGTGCAGCTCCCCGACCCGGCGCACGAGCGCCGATCGGTCGGCGACCGTCGCCCCCCAGCTGCGGTGAGCGTCGTCGGCTCGCTCGATCGCGGCCCGCAGTTCGTCGTCGGAGGTGGTGGGGTACTCCCTGACGGTCTTCCCGGTCGCGGGATCGACGACAGTGTAGATGGCCATGAAGGCTCTCCGTTTCGCTCGTGTGACCGTACCCTTAGCACAGCGCCACCCTCCAGCCAAGCAGGTGTGCTCTAGGTGCTCTCCGGCCCAGGGGCGCGCTGCCCGCTTCGGTGGCTGGTGAGCGGTGCTGATCACCTCGGAGCCCGGCCGGGTCCCGAGATGCCCGGGTCGATCGCCCGGCGCGGGTCGGTCACCTCGGTCGGCGCCTTTCCCCCGTCGAGCCCGGTATCGGTCGAACAGCACCTAGGCATCGCCGGCCATGGACAGCCGATCGGCGCGGCAGTCACGGTCCCAGCAGCTCTCGAGGCGCGGTGGCGCTCCTGGCCCAGGCAGGCCCAGGCAGTGCGCGAGCCACCGACGTCGTGGCGCTACGCCTTTAGGTTTAGGCGCCCGGCGCCCGGGCGGACCATTCGATCCGGCACGCCTCGCGCGTTCGCTGCCGGCAGGCCGCGGGCAGCTGCCTTGGGCCCGCAGCGTCCCGCAGGCTCCGAGGGGTGGGCGGAACCGGTACCCTCGGTGCTTTCGGGGAGTGGGGGGTTCTCGTGCGGGCAGTCGTGCTGACCGGCTTCGGGGGATTGGACAAGCTCGAGTACCGAGAAGACGTTCCCGACCCCGAACCGGGGGTCGGTGAGGTCAGGGTCCGGGTGGGTGCCGCGGGGATCAACAACACCGATGTCTGGACCCGGGAGGGAGCCTACGGCAGGGACGCCGACCCGGACCGTCAGAGCGGATGGCGAGCCGGCGGGTTCGTCTTCCCGCGTATCCAAGGAGCCGACGTCGTCGGGCGGATCGATGCCGTCGGCGAGGGCGTTCCCGCCGTTCGGACCGGCGAGCGGGTACTGGTCGACCCCGCCCTGTACGTGGGTGCCGAAGTCGATCTCGTCACCACCGCCTACCTGGGCAGTGAACGTGACGGGGGGTTCGCCGAGCTGGTCACGGTCCCGGCGGCCAACGCCCACCGGATCGAGTCGAACCTTGCGGACGCAGAACTGGCGACCTTCCCGACTGCCTACGCCACGGCCATCAGGATGCTCGGGCGGGCCGGTCTCCGGCCGGGGGAGTCGTTGCTCGTCACCGGCGCGGGAGGCGGTGTCGGTTCCGCACTGGTCCAGCTGGGGGTCTTGCGTGGAGCAGAGGTGGTCGGCGTCACCAGCGGAGCGAAGCGGGAACAGCTGAGGGCGCTCGGAGCCCGCGACGTCGACCGGGATGCCGGGGACCTCGTCGAGCAGCTGCGGGTCGTTGGTGCCGAGGCTCCCGCCGTCGTGGCCGACGTGGTCGGCGGGCCGCTGTTCCCGGCCCTGCTCGACCTGATCGCTCCGCTCGGCCGGTACGTCGTCGCCGGGGCGATCGCCGGGCCGCTCGTCCGAGCCGACCTGCGCACCGTCTACCTGAAGCAGCTGCAGCTGATCGGTTCGTCGATGGCTACCCACGAGGACTTCGCAGAACTGGTAGGGCTGATCGAGTCCGGCTCGCTACGGCCCTTGCTCGCCGAGCACTACCCGCTTCGCGACCTTCGCCGAGCCCAGGAGGAGTTCGCCTCGAAGGCGTTCTTCGGCAAGCTCGTGGTCACCGTGGACCCGACGGTCCAGTAGCCCTCGTGCACCCCTCGGGGCGACCCCCGGGCGGCCGGGATGCGGAGCAGGTTCGGGGTTCGGGAGCCCCCAGCACGTTTCGGTTCGCCGCGAGGCCGCCCCGGGTGTGACCTCGCAGACCGTGGCCTCCCGGAGCGTGGCCTCCCGGGCCCGGACCCGGAACATCGGTCGGGTCCCGCAGCGGAGGGAGTGGGATTTGAACCCACGGTGCCCATGGGGCACAACGGTTTTCGAGACCGTCCGATTCGGCCGCTCTCGCATCCCTCCTAGCAGCCGAGAGCATATGGCCTGCGTGTCGCCTTGTCCACTGGACCGGTTCCGAACCAGGTCTGGACCGGTGGCCGGCACCAGGTCTGGACCGGTGGCCGGCACCGCCGGTAGCCGATCACGGCGCTCGCACCCGATCACGGCGGACCCGTCGACGTGCCAGCCCCCGGCTTGGGGGCTAGGCGGGGCTAGGCCGCACGCCTCGCCTCGCCGCGCTCGCCGGCGGGCTCGCCCGACGGACAGGCGAGCGAGGGGCGCCATCAGCTCCCGGGGGCACCTGGAGCGCCGGCGGACCCAGCCGCCACGACAGCGGGAACCTGGTCCGGGCCCACGATGTGGTGGGTCGTGAGACGACGCCGGCTGGTGACCCAGGCGAAGACCAGCCCCAGCGCGAGCAGCACCGCGAAGCTGACGTCGACCCCGGAGCCGATCGCCTCCGGTCCGTACACGAAGAACGCGACCAGCAGCGCGCCCATCACGACGCTCGAGAACACAGACGCCACCAACAACAGACGGTGGGAATGGGGTTGGAGGCCGACATCGGGTAGGCGCCGGTGGCCGGTGCTCAAGAAGACCGTCGCGGTGAGCGAGTCGAGGAAGAACTCGGCCAGCAGGAAGAACCCGGCTCCGGAGAGGACCAGCTCGAAGAACGCCGACAGCGACCTGTCGAACAGCTGTACCGTCACCACCAGGGTCGCAGTCGCGAGGCTGGCGACGATCGCCACCCACGGAACACGTTGACGGTTGAGCCGGCCGAAGGCCCGAGGGATGAGCCCCTCGCGGCCCATGGCGAACAGGGCCCGGGTGAGGATGAAGCTGGTGAGCCACAAGCCGCCGGCGGTGGACAGCAGCACCGGCACGAGCATCGTCCACTCCGCCCCCGGCACCAGACGGTGCGCCCAGGTAGCGAGCGGGTCGACCGATCCCGAAAGGGAGCGCAACGGGGTCTCGCCGAGCATCAGCGGATAGAGGATCGCGTAGAAAACCAGCGCACCGAAGGCCCCGATGATCCCACCGATCCCAGGGTCGGAGCGGGGACGGACCGACTCCTCGGCTGCGTAGCTGTCGATCTCCCAGCCGTCGAGGATCGTGGCTGCGATGACCGCCACGACCAGGATCCCGCCGATCGGCGGACGCCCGAAGTGGACCGGCACCCCGATCGCGGGAAGGCGCACCAGCCCGATGACCCCGAAGGTGCCGAGAGCGAGCATCTCGACCGCGAAGAAGAACTGGGTCACCCGGGCGGTCGGTCGAGAGCCGAGCAGCAGCGGGATGGCGGCGAAGACGACCCAGAAGCAGGTCATCGCGAGGCTCACCACGGCAGGGGCGTGGTAGCGGGGTGCGATCAGCGCCAGGGTGTAGGACCCTGCCGGTATGGCGATCGGCGGGATCGACAGGAAGTAGGCGAGGATGAGGATCCAGGCCTGGTACCTGGAGACGCTCCGACCGATCACCCGTGCCGACCAGTGGTACGAGGCGCCGGAGTGGGGGAAGTGACGGTTGAGGAGGCGGAACACGAAGCTCGAGACGATGAACGGCACGGCGAGCACCGCGATCGCCGGCAGCGTCCACCATCCCGCGTCTGCGGCCATCACCCCACCGGTGGCTGCAACCGAGAACATCGGTCCGACGCTCGACACCGACAGCGGGATCAGCTCGCGCAGACCGAATGCTCGACGCAGCGTCCTGTCGGTCCCGGGGTGGTCCGCAGCGGTGGTGACGGTCCTCGTCTCCCGGCGGCCCATGCCCGAGAACGTATCGCTAACGCTACCAGTTTGCGTAAGCGGCCCTGGGGCCCGGGCCCGAGCGGTGGTCGGCGACGTCTCAGGCTCGGTGGCGGTCACCGGCGCAGCGGGCGCAGCGGCCGCCGATGGCGAAATGCCCCGGGTCGACCACGAAGCCGGCGTGCTCCATCGCTCCCTCCGCGAGGCGGGCCACGAGGTCCGGCGGGACCTCGACGGTCGCGGAGCACACCTCGCAGACGAAATGGGCGTGGGCGCCGACAGCCGGCTGGTAGGTGGCCGGTCCGTGACCGAAGTGGGTGTGGACCAGCACCCCCATGCGCTGGAGCTCCTCGAGGTTGCGGTAGATCGTCGACAGGTGCACCTCGGGCAACCGGGCCTGCACGAGCTCGGCGAGCTGCTCGGCGCTGCGGTGCTCCCGGGAGCCCAGGAGCACCTCGAGCAGCACCCGCCGGGTGCTGGTGACCCTCCCGCCGCCGGCGCGGATCAAGCCGAGCACCTCCTCGACGCCCGGGCTGCCGGTGTCCCCCCCGCTCAGGGCCTCGTCTCCCACCCGGGCAGGCTATCCCTGCAGGGTCCCGCTCTCCCGCCGGTTACGGGTAGCGCAGCGGGTGTGGTTGGGTGAGACATGATCAAAGTGTTGAAGACCATCGGGCTCAACTCCGAGGTGGCCTACCTGGCGTCGATAGCGTCCATCGCAGCGAGCATCGCAGCGTGGCGCCTGGCCGGCCCGAAGGGCGACGACAAGCGGGCCGGTGCCGAGCGGTGGGGGATCTTCGTGGGCTTGTGGGCGCCGACGTTCATGGCCCTCGGCAACGCCTTGAAAGTCGAGGAGAAGGCTCCCGCAGCGGGCTGAACCGCACTCGCAAGGAGCGCCCGAGCGTGCCGGGCGACCCGGGCGGGTCGGCTCAGCCGGGTGGGTCGGCTCGGCGGCCGGCTCAGCCGGAAGGGTCGGCGAGGGCGATGTCGGCGGGGCGGACCGGGACCCGGGACAGGGGCAGACCGGTGGCGTCGCGGATCGCGGCGAGCACCGCTGGACCCGAGGATATCGCCGGTGGCTCCCCGACCCCCTTCGCCCCGTAGGGAGCCCCGGGCTCGGGCTCCTGGACCAGCACGGCGTCCACGACCGGCATGTCGAGGGTCGTCGGGATCAGGTAGTCGGTGAAGGAAGGGTTGCGGACCCGTCCCGTGTCGAGGACGATCTCCTCCATCACCGCCAGCCCGACGCCCTGGGCGATCCCGCCCTCGATCTGGCCGGTCACCTGCAAGGGGTTCAGGGCCCGCCCGACGTCCTGGCCGGTGGCTACCTGCACCACCCGGACCAGACCGAGACCCCGGTCGACGTCCACGACCGCCCGGTGCGCGGCGAACATCATCGCCAGGTGGGCGTCGCCCTGACCGTCCGCGTCGAGCGCCCGGGTCGGGCGGTGATGGTAGACCTCCTCCACCTCGATCGGCGGGTGGAGCAGCTCGGCCCACCCGGCGCGTTCGAGGGTGTCGCTGCGCCGCAGAGCCCCGGGGGAGACCTCCACCGCGTCGGTCGGGCACGCCCACTTGCTCGCAGCCCGGGACACCAGCTCCGCTCGAACCGCGGCGCAGGCCAGCTGCAGGGCGCCGCCGCTCACCCAGGTCTGGCGGGAGGCGCTGCTCGAACCGGCGGAGCCGACCTCGGCGGTGCCGGCCGGGGCTAGGACCACCCGCTCCACGCCCAGCTCCTCGCCGACGATCTGGCCGGCAAGGGTCACGAACCCCTGCCCGACCTCGGCGGTGGCGACGACGACAGTGGCGACCGGCTCGCCTCCCGCCCCGGCCTCCAGACGCAGCCTGGCGGTGGCGTAGTCGTCGTAGCCCTCCGAGTAGGCGACGTTCTTGATGCTCAGCGCGAAGCCGACCCCCCTGGTGATGTCTTCGGGGTCGGCGGTGAGCCCCGCACCCCCCGGTCGGGCGATCACCGGACCGTCCGGGTCGGCGGGCGCCGGTAGGGGCCGGGCGGCGGCGGCACGGATCACCTCCCGTACCGGGACCGCACCGGTCAGGACCTGACCGGTCACCAGCCGGTCGCCGCGGTGGAGGGCGTTGCGTGCCCGCAGCGCCACCGGGTCGACGCCGATGGCGGCAGCCAGCTTGTCCATCTGGGCCTCGTGGCCGTAGCAGACCTGCACCGAGCCGAAGCCGCGCATCGCCCCGCACGGCGGGTTGTTGGTGCGGACCACGTACCCGTCGATCACTGCGTTCGGCACCCGGTACGGCCCCGGAGCGAAGCACGCGGCGTTGGAGATCACCGCGTTGCTCGAGGACAGGTAGGCACCGCCGTCGAGGAGGATCCGGGCCTCGATCTTCACCAGGTCGCCCTCTGCGGTGGCGTGGTGGCGGTACCACATTCGGGCCGGGTGGCGGTGGACGTGGCCGAAGAACGACTCGTCACGCGAGTAGACCATCTTCACCGGCCGGCCGGTTCGCAACGCCAGCAGGCACAGGTGGATCTGCAGGCTGACGTCCTCCCGGCCGCCGAACGCCCCGCCGACCCCGGCGAGGTGCAGACGGACCCGCTCGACCGGCAGCCCGAGGCTGGCGGCGACCTGGTCCCGGTCGACGTGCAGCCACTGGGTCGCGACATAGAGGTCGACACCACCGTCGTCGGCGGGCACTGCCAGCCCAGACTCGGGCCCGAGGAACGCCTGGTCCTGCATGCCCACCTCGTATTCCCCCTCGACCACTACGGTCCCGGTCGCCCCGGGGTCGCCGTGGCGGATCGGCAGGTGCCGGAACAGGTTGCCGTCGGGGTGGATCGGCGGTGAGCCGAGGGCTGCGGCCGGGTCGACCAGCGGAGTGAGCGGCTCGTAGTCGACGATCACCGCCTCCGCGGCCGCCCGGGCGGTCTCGGGGTGGTCGGCGGCCACCGCGGCGACCGGTTCGCCGTGGTAGCGGACCACGTCGCCGGCGAGCACCGGCTGGTCGGGGACCTCCAGCCCGAAGGTCGGGCGACCGGGCACGTCGGCGGCGGTGAGCACCGCCCACACGCCGGGCAGGGCGAGCGCCGGGGCCACGTCGATCGAGCGGACCCGGGCCGCGGGGTGCGGGCTGCGCAGGGTGCGTCCCCACAGCATCCCGTCGATCCACAGGTCCGAGGAGAACGCGAACCGACCGGTCGCCTTGGGGATCCCGTCGGGACGGGGCGCGTCGTCACCCACCCGGGGTGCCACCGTCGCGGTCGCGGTGCCGGTCGCCTCGCCGGGGGGCGCAGACGTGGCTCCGGCGACGACGTTATCCCGGGCCACCGGCCATCCTCCGCTCCGCCTGGACCTCAGAGACCGCTTCGAGGATCCGCCCGTAGCCGGTGCAGCGGCACAAGTTCCCCGACAGCGCCTCGCGCACCTCGAGCTCGGTGGCGTCGGGTGATCGCGCGAGCAGGTCGGTGATCGCGACCACGAACCCGGGGGTGCAGAACCCGCACTGCACCCCGCCGGCGCCCACCAGCGCCGCTTGGACATCGGCCGCCGCCCCCGAAGAGGTCAACCCCTCGACGGTCGTGACCTCGGCCCCGGCGGCGTCGGCGCCGAGCACGCAGCACGCGCAGACCACCACCCCGTCGAGCAGGACCGAGCACGACCCGCACTCGCCCTGCTCGCAGGCGTTCTTGGCGCCGGGCAGCCCGAGACGTTCCCGCAGCACGAACAGGAGGCTCTCGCCCACCCATCCGCCGGTCACCTCCCGGGTCTCGCCGTTGACGACCAGCTCGTAGGCCTCGGCGGTCGGCCACGGCCGGTCACCTCCGGGTGTCTCCCGACCACCCGGCGCCGGGGGGAGGTCCCAACCTGCCGGCACGTCGGGCGGGCGTTGCTCAACCGGCATCCCGCAGGCACCTCCTCATCGCCCGCTCGCAGATCACCGCCACCGCCCGGCGCCGGTAGGCGGCAGTCGAGCGGTGGTCGCTGATCGGTGCGGCCGCCTCGGCTGCGATCTCGCCGAAGCTGGTGAGGGCTGCGGCCGGCGCGGCCATCCGCTCCCAGTCGATCGCGTCGGCCATCGAGGCCTCCGCCAGGGGCACCCGGAGCGGTACCGGCGCCACCGA
Source organism: Actinomycetes bacterium (assembly GCA_021796905.1). Taxonomy (GTDB): domain Bacteria; phylum Actinomycetota; class Acidimicrobiia; order Acidimicrobiales; family Palsa-688; genus JAKAQB01. Next base: position 1,271 of record JAKABK010000018.1, on the reverse strand, counting down.
GCCCAGGGCGCAGCGCACCTCCCGGCGGTCCCGGTCGAGCACCACCGCAGCGGAGGCGATGGCGATCACCATGGCGTTGCGGGTCCCGACCTTGACGAACTGCTGGGAGCCCCGGACCCGGGGGACCGCCACCTCGACGATCAGCTCGTCGGGTCGGATCGAGGTGCGCTTCACCCCGGTCACCAGATCCTCCAACGCGACGGTCCGTTCCCCGCCGGGGCCCCGGAGGCCGACCCGGGCGCCGAGCGCGGCGAGCACCGGCAGGGTGTCGCCCGCCGGGCTGGCCGTCGCGAGGTTGCCGCCGATGGTCCCGGCGTTCCGGATCTGGGGGGAGCCGACACTGCGGGCTGCGGCAGTCAGGGCCGGGACCACCCCGGAGAGCGGGCCGACGAGGTCGCTGTAGGTGACCCCCGCCCCGAGGGTGACCACTTCGTCGGTGACCTCCCGGTGCGTCAGCTCGTCGACGCGCCGGAGGGCGACGACCGCCGGCGGGCGGCGGTGACCGAAGTTGACCTCCACGCAGAAGTCGGTGCCCCCGGCGAGCAGTTGCGCGCCGGGCTCCTCGGAGAGGGCCTCGACGGCTTCGTCCACTGTCACCGGCCGTGCGATCCGCACCACCCACCTCCCTCCCCGCTCACCGGACCGGGCCCGGTGATCTTCGTCCAAACTGAACACTCTGTCAACGTCTAGCCTCGCAGGTTGTATGAACTGTTCGCACCACGGTACGGACGGTGACCTCGAGGCGTGGATCACGGCGCTACCCAAGGTGGAGCTGCACGTCCACCTGGAGGGGAGCTTCACCGCCGAGCGGATCGTCGAGCTCGCCGCCAGCGCCGGCGAGCCGCTGCCGGCACCCCCCGGCCAGCTCCTCGCTGTCGGCTCCCTCCCCGAGCTGCTGGCACGCCTCGACTGGTGGTGCGGACTGGTCCGCACACCCGAGGCGGCCGAGGCCCAGGCCGCTGACCTCGCTACCCGGCTCTCCGCCGACGGGGTGGTCCACGCCGAGGTCATCGTCAACCCGACCCATTGGAGCGGCCTACCACGCGAAGCGCTGCTCGAGGCGGTTTGCGCCGGCTTCGCCCGGGCCGCCGCCGCGGGGGCCTGCGACTGCTGGCTGCTCGTGTCGTTGCTACGCAACCAGAGCAGCGAGGAAGCCCTGGGCCTGGTCGGGGAGCTGGAGCGGCGCCCGCCGTCGCGCCTGGTCGGGTTGTCGATCGACGGGGACGAGACGACATCCGGTCCGAGCGGCGCCCGTTTCGCCCCGGCGTTCG
>JAKABK010000017.1:8919-13592 GCA_021796905.1 Actinomycetes bacterium | reverse complement strand
TCGACGTGGCGAGCGCCCCGAGCGGCAGCGACCCCTTGACCCGGTCCTCGTCCAATACTGTCGTGGTGACCATGCGCGATCGTCGCGCGCCGAAGCGTTCCCGGTTCCTCCGGCCGGGTCGCGCTGCGACAGATCGCCCGAAAGCCGCGCAACTGCAATCGGGGGGCTCAAGGTGGCGACCTCCGGGGTCGTTATCGCTACCGTGGTCACCCGCGCGAAGCCGAGGAGCCGCGGCGGTGGCGGTTCCTGCCCCGGCGACGTGCGTCTGCACCCCCGGGAGCAGGACCGCCTGGAGTCGCTGCGCAGCTACGGTGTGCTCGACACCCTCCCCGAGGCCCCCTACGACCACGCCGCCCGCCTCGCGGCGACGCTCTGCGACGCGCCGGTCGGGCTGGTCTCCCTGGTCGACGACGATCGCCAGTGGTGGAAGGCGGCCCACGGGATCGACGCGGCGGGGGGCGGGACCTGCCGGGCGGAGTCGTTCTGTTCCGACGCGGTCGCCGCCGGCGCTCCCCTGCTGGTCGCCGACGCCCTCGCCGACCCTCGCTACGCCCGTAAGAAGTTGGTCACCGGGCCCCCGGGGATCCGCGCCTACGCCGGCGTCCCGCTCGCGGGTCGCGACGGCCTGCCGCTCGGCACGCTCTGCGTCGTCGACTTCCGACCCCGGAGCTTCACGAGCACCCAGGTGACGGACCTCCTTGCGCTCGCCGACGGGGTCGTCGCCCACCTGGAGCTTCGCCGCGCCGACCTTGGGCTCGGGAGGGAGCCGCCCGCCCCGCTCGCCGCCGCCGTCGGCCCGGGCCGGCTGTGGACCGCGCTCGACGCCGGTGAGCTGGTCTGCTACTACCAGCCGATCGTCGCCCTCGACGGGGGCGCGACGGTCGGGCTCGAGGCGCTGATCCGCTGGGAGCACCCCGACCTCGGCTGCCTGCCACCGGCGGTGTTCCTGCCGGTGGTGGAGACCAGCGGGCTCGCCGTCCCGGTCGGCCGTCACGTGCTCGACACCACCCTGGGCTTCGCCGCCGGGCTCCGTCGGAGCCTCCCGAGACCCCCGAAGGTGGGGGTGAACGTCTCGGGAGCCGAGCTGCGCCGCCCCGGCCTGGCCTCCTCGGTGCTCACCGCTCTCCGCCTCCACGGCCTCGAGCCGTCGGCGCTCACCGTCGAGCTGACCGAGACCGTCGCCTACGACCCGGTCGTCGCCGCCTCGGAGCTCGGGTGCCTGCGAGCCGAGGGGGTCGGCCTCGCGCTCGACGACTACGGCTCCGGCAAGGCCACCCTCGAGGAGCTGCTCGGCCTGCCGGTCACGACCATGAAGCTCGACCGGGGGCTGGTCGCCGGTGTGCCGGGTGACCGGCGTTCGGTCGCGGCGGTGCGCTCGAGCATCCGCCTCGCCTCCCAGGTCGGCGTCGACGTGGTCGCCGAGGGCGTCGAGACCCTCGGGCAGGCCGCGTGGCTCCGGTCGGCGGGAGCCGGGCACGCGCAGGGGTGGCTCTTCGGACGGCCGGTCCCCGCCGACCGGGCGGTAGAGCGCCTGGCCGGCGAAGCGGTCCGGTCGGAGCCACCCGTCCCTGCCCGCGGCGCGAGCGGCGCCGGCGGGCTCGCCGACGGCGCACGTTGCGGATGACCTGCGGGGTCGGGGTAGGTTGCCCGGGATGATCGACGACCGCGCCCGTGAGCTCGCCCAGGGGAAGAACTTCGCCGCATTCACCACCCTCCTGCCAGACGGGCAGCCGTCGACGCATGTGATGTGGGTGGATGCCGACGACGAGCACATCCTGATCAACACCGAGGTCGGCCGTCAGAAGTACCGCAACGTCACCAGGGACCCCCGGGTGGTGGTGACCGTGATCGACGCCGGGAACCCCTACCGCTACAGCGAGATCAGGGGTCGGGTGACCCGCACGGTCACCGGGGACGACGCCCGCCGCCAGGTGGACTCGCTCAGCGAGAAGTACACCGGCGGACCCTACGCCAACCCGATCCAGACCGAGCGGGTGATCCTGGAGATCACCCCCGATCGGGTCCGCCACCAGGGCTGACCGCCGGCTGGGCCCGGGCGGCGGCGGCGGCTGCGGTGGTGTCGCTCCGGGTGAGCAGTGCCAGCCCGAGGACGAACAGCACGATCAGCGACAGGATCGCCTGGCGGAACGAGCCGGTCACGTCGACGACCACGGTGAACAGCAGGGGAGCGAAGAACGCGGTGCCCTGGCTGGTCACCTCGTAGATCGAGAAGAAGCTCGCCTCCCGGCCGACGGGGACCATGGAAGCGAACACCGACCGGGCGAGGGTCGCGGTGGCGCCGAGCCCGACGCCGATCAGCGCGCCGGCGACGACCGCGTCGAGCTCGCTGCGCAGGCCCGCGTAGGCGTAGATGATCACCGCCGACCAGAGGACCAGGCTCGCGACGAGCACCGGTTTGGCCCCGAAGCGGCGGGCGAGGCGGCCGGCGACGAGCGCGCCTCCCATGGCCACGAACTGGATCATGAGGATCAGCTCGAAGAGGAACGGGGTCGCCCTGGTGGTGTCGTCGTGGAACAAGGTGTTGGTCAAGAAGGTGGAGGAGAGGGCGATCACCGCCGACATCGCGTCGCCGAAGCACAGGTAGGCGACCAGGTAGCGGGCGGCGTGACGCTCGCCGGTGAGCGCCCGCCAGTCGGCCCGCAGCCGGCCCCAGGTGCGCAGCGGGGCGATCGCCCGGCCCCGGGCGGCGGGCCGGAGCCGGCGCAGCGCCGGCAGGCCGAAGCCGAGCCACCAGCAGCCGGCGATGACGAAACCCGCCCGCACCGCGGTCTGCTTGGTCACGCCGAGGGCGCCGTGGAGGTCGACGACCGCTAGCTCGAGCGCGAGGATCGCCCCCGCCCCGAGGTAGCCGACGGCGGTCCCCCGGGCCGAGAGGGTGTCGAGCTCGCGCCCGCCGTCGGCGAGCTCTGGGAGCATCCCCTGCCAGGTGAGGTCCGAGACGCCCTCGACCAGGCTGCCGGCGAGGAACAGCAGGCCCGCCGCGACCCACTCGGCGCCGTGGGTCGCCCCGAGGGCGATGCAGACCGCCGAGCCGACCACGCAGGACCCGGTCAGCCATCGTCGTTTGGACCCGCGGGCGTCGACCCGGGCGCCGGCGAGCGGCAGGGCGGCGAGCTGCACGACGGCGGCCAGCGTGATCATCGCCGAGGGGAAGGCGTCGGCGCGCAGCACGAGCGGACCGACCCCGACCAACACCCCCCGCTCGCCGACCGCGGCGACGGCCAGGGCGAGCATCCACGGTCCGATCAGGACCGCCGCGACCGGCGTCGCCCAGCCGTGGTCGGCCCAGTTGTACCAGCACCAGGCCCGGGCTGCTACGAGCTCCGGGGGTCTCCCGGCGCCGGCGGGGTCGTCGGTGCGGGGCACGCAGCGACGGTAGCGCTGCCGGTTGCGCTGGGACTGCCCGCTCCCGAGCCGGTCAGCGCCCGGATCGGCGGTGGTCCGTACCCTGGATAGACCCCACGAGCCCTCCGCTCAGCGGCGCCCGGAGCGAGCCCGGTCGGACCGAGCGAGCCCGGTCGGACCGGGAGCACGCCGCGGCCGGTCAGGACGGCATGCCGACGAACGGCGACGAGTAGTCGTCGACGTCGGCGAGGCGCGAGAGCGAAGCGTCGGCGATCTCCGCGGGGTCCGGACCGGCGTCGGACGCAGCTCCGGCGCCCCATGCTGCGAGGTCGCCGTTGTCGTTGCGGGCCTCGGCCGAGATCAGCTTGCCGAGCAGGTGGACGTCGCCGCTGGTGGCGAGACCGGTGATCTCGCTCTGGGCCAGGGCGAAGGCGACACAGGTGTCGATATGGGCCTGGTCGTCGAAAGGCTCGTACCAGGTGGCGTAACGGTGGGCGTCACCTTCTGGCCAGGGCCGGCGGGCCAGGGCCTTGATGACCATGACCGCGGCGTCCTGGCGACGGGCCTCGCCGACGAGGGCACGGAAGTGCCGCAGGAACGAGACGTCCTGGGCGAGCACCGCGTTGAAAGGGGTGAGGACGGTGGCGAAGGGATAGCGGCGCAGGGCCTCGAGGTGCACCGTCGCCGCCCGCGGGCCGTGACCGGTGATGCCGATGGCGCCGACCAGGCCGGCGTCGGCGGCCTCTACGGCCGCTTCGAGCGCCCCGCCGGGACCGGTGACCTGGTCGAGCTCTTCCATGGTGCCGACGGCATGGAGTTGCAGCAGGTCCAATCGTCGGACCCGGAGTCGTTCGAGCGAGGCGCGGATCTGGTCGGCGGCACCGGCCCGGGTACGCTCACCGGTCTTGGTGGCGAGGAAGATGTCGTCGCGGATGTCGGCCATCCACGGTCCGAGGCGAAGCTCCGCATCGCCGTAGGAGGCAGCCACGTCGAAGTGGTTGATGCCCGCGTCGAGAGCCTCTCGTATGGACCTGTCCGCGTCCTCCTGGGTGACGTCGCCCAGGGCCGCCGCCCCGTAGATGAGCACCGAGCTGTCGTGCCCCAGCCGCCCGAGCCTGCGCTTGCGCATCGCCTCACCTCCACCGAGCAGCGTAGCGCTGCGCTGCCGGCGTCGCCTCCGCCGGCGGTCGAGTGGTTCATGCCTCCCCGCAGCCTTCCTCCGCCTCGCACACCTCGCTCAGCCCGTCGGTGACGATGCGGGCGACGGTGGCGACGGCCGCCAACTGTTCGGGGGCGAGCCGGTCGAC
>JAKABK010000017.1:0-8909 GCA_021796905.1 Actinomycetes bacterium | reverse complement strand
TCCCGGTGCCGCCGCCTGGAGGGCAGCCCGACCGCCGGCGGTGAGGGTCACGTACAGGCCGCGGTGGTCGACCGGGCAGCGCTCCCGGGCGACCAGACCGCGTGCCACCATCCGGGCGACGTGGTGCGAGAGGCGGCTCTTCTCCCAACCGAGACGCCGCCCGAGCTCGTTGGCCCGTACCCGGGCGTCGGGCTCGTCGCTCAGGTTCACGAGCACCGCGTAGTCCTGCAGCGACAGGCCGCTGCTCGCCGCCAGCTCCCGGTTGAGCCGCCCCGAGAGCATCCCTTGCATCTGCTGCAGGCCCGCCCAGGCGTCCCGCTCGGCGTCGGTCAGCCAGCGGGTCGCTTCGGTGCTGCCCTCCATCGTCGCCTCCTCGGGGTCCGCCGGTCGGGGCGGGCCGACGGACCGGGTGTGCTGTCGCGGTGGGTGACCGCTCGGCTCAGGCGGTCTTGATCGCCGAGATGTCCAGGTCCAAGGTGACCTTCTCGCCGACCAGCACGCCACCTGCCTCGAGCGGGGCGTTCCAGTTGACCCCCCAGTCCTTGCGGTTGATCGTGGCGTGGCCCTCGAAGCCGATCCTCTGGTTGCCGTAGGGGTCGACCGCGGCGCCGGTGTGCTCGAAGTCGATGGTCACCGGCTTGGTGACCCCCTTGATGGTCAGGTCGCCGGTGACGGCGTAGTGGTCGTCGGAGGTGCGGCTGACCGAGGTGCTCGTGAAGCGGATCTCGGGGAACTCGTCCATCGCCAGGAAGTCGTTGCTGCGCAGGTGGTTGTCGCGATCCGTGTTGCCGGTGTCGATGCTCTTGGCTGCGATGACCACCTCGACGCGGGACTTCGAGGGGTCGTCGACGTCGAAGTGCCCGCTGCCGGTCACCTCGTCGAACTTGCCCCTCACCTTGGTGACCATCGCGTGACGGGCGGTGAAGCCGATCGTCGAGTGGGTCATGTCGATGGTGTAGTCGCCGGTGATCGGCTGGGTGGTGGTCATGGTCTCCTCCTGGAGCTAGAGCTGCCCGGTCGGACAGCCTGGAAAGTCGCACAGTCTGGAAGTTGAACTGTCAACCACACTCTACCATCATCGGTTGACTTGTCAACCACCTTTCCCGCCCACCGGCGGGCGGGGTGGCCGGCGCCCTGCGAGGATGGAGGGATGGCGCCAAGCGATCCGAAGACCCCGGCCCGCAGCACCCTCCGGGGCCAGGAGGCCAACGTCCGCAGCCAACGCCGACGTTGGTCCGCGGCGGTGGACCGCTGGGACCACCACGGGGTGCTCGGGCTGGAGAAGATCATCTCGGCGGTCGTCGAGGAGACCGCGGCCCTGCGCCCCGGACTGGCCGTCGACGTCGGGGCGGGCACCGGCGCCATCGCCATCGCCATCGCATCGTCTTGTGGGCGGGTCGTGGCGGTGGACGTCAGCCAGGCGATGCTCGACCGGCTCTCCGAGCGGGCCGCAGCGGAGGGAGTGACCAACATCGAGACCGTCGCCTCCCCCGCCGAGCTCCTCGAGCTCGACGCCGGGAGCGTCGACGTGGTGGTCTCCAACTACGCCCTCCACCACCTGCTCGATGCCGACAAGGAGCGCTTCGTCGCGCAGGCTGCAGGCTGGCTCCGCCCCGGCGGGTGGATCGTGATCGGGGACATGATGCTCGGGCGGGGAGGCGACGGCGAGGACCGGGCGATCATCGCCTCCAAGGTCGGCGTGATGCTCCGGCGGGGGCCAGCAGGCTGGTGGCGGATCGCCAAGAACGCCTACCGGCTGCTCACGAGGACCGCCGAGCGGCCGATCTCGATGGCGGCCTGGGCCGGCCTGCTCGAGCGGGCGGGCTTCGTCGAGGTGACCACCCGCCGGGTGGTCAACGAGGCCGGGTTGGTCAAGGGGCGCCTTCCCGGGCCGAACCGCTGAGCCCCCTGGCTCGGCGACGGTCGGTTCAGGTCCCCTGAGGGTTGGCGAGGGTGCGCAGCCGGCCGGGCTCGACGACCACCGCCACCGGGTCCCCGACGCCGAGGCGCAGGGCGACGTCGCTCGCCACGTCCGCGACCAGCTGACCGAGCCCGCAGTCGACCCCGACCCGGGTGACCGGGCCGAGGAAGGTGAGGCTGCGCACCTTGCCCGGGCTCGCATCCCGGTCCGCTGCCCCCTCCGAGACCAGCTCGACGTCCTCGGGCCGTAGGTAGACCGCCACCTCCGAGCCCGCGGGGTGCTCGGAGAGGTCGCCGTCGACGGTCATCACCCGGTCGCCGCAGCTCACGGTCCCCTCGGCTGCCGAGACCACCACCGCATCCAACTGGTTGACGGTCCCGACGAAGCTCGCCACGAAAGGGGTACGGGGGCGGTTGTAGATCTCCGAGGGGGTCCCGACCTGCTCGGCGCGCCCCTCGGAGAGCACCGCCACCCGGTCGGAGATCGACAGCGCCTCCTCCTGGTCGTGGGTGACGTAGATCGTGGTGATGCCGAGCTCGAGTTGGATCCGGCGGACCTCTTCCCGCAGCTGGACCCGGACCTTGGCGTCGAGGGCGGAGAGCGGCTCGTCGAGCAGGAGCACCGCCGGCTCGTGGGCGAGGGCTCGGGCGAGGGCGACGCGCTGCTGCTGCCCTCCCGAGAGCTGGTGGGGGTAGCGGTCGACCTGGCGGGCGAGGCCCACCAGTCCGAGCAGGTCGGTAGCCCTCGACTCCCGCTCCGCTCTCGGGCGGCGCCGGATCCGCAGCGGGTAGGCGACATTGGCCTTGGCGGTCATGTTGGGGAACAGGCTGTAGGACTGGAAGACCATCCCCATGTTGCGCCGGCTCGCCGGCAGGCCGAGCACGTCGACACCGTCGACGAGCACCTCGCCCTCGTCGGGGGTCTCGAAGCCGGCGACGATGCGCAGCGCGGTGGTCTTGCCGCAGCCGCTCGGGCCGAGCAGCGACACGAACTCCCCGGAGGCCACATCGAGCTGCAGGTGGTCGAGGGCGACGACGCCACCCCCGAAGCGCTTGCGCAGCCCCCGCAGCTCTACCCTCGCCACGTCTGGCCTCCTCGATCCGTCGAGGCACCGGTCGACCTCACCGGGTGGCGGCGATCTGGGCCGTGGTCCGGCCGCCCCGGCCGACCAGGTAGAGGGCGATCATCAGCCCCCAGGTGAGCAGCAGGCTGATCACCGCGAGCGCGGCCGCCTCGTTGCTCGTCGACTGGCCGATGTTGAAGATGTACACCGGGAAGGTGTTGAACGACAGCAGGCTCGAGATCGTGAACTCTCCCATCGCGATGGCCACGGTCAGGAACGACCCACCGATGATCGCGCTGCGAAGGTTGGGGACCACGACCCGGATGAGCGTCGACCAGGTCGAACCTCCGCAGTTGGCGGACGCCTCGGCGAGGGTCTGGAGGTTGATCGCCCGCAACCCGGCGTCGAGCGACCGGTAGAGGAACGGCATGGCGAACACGACGTAGATGAAGTCGAGGACCTCCGGCCGGGAGTAGATGAAGGTGAACGGCTGGAGGAAGGGGATCAGCCCGACGATGAGCACGATCGGCGGGACCACGAACGGCAGGACCGAAACGAAGTCCATGACCGGCCGTAGCCGCGGCAGACGGAGGTGGATCCAGAAGGCGGTGGGCACGAGCAGCACGATGCTCAACACGACGGTCTCGATCGCGATCTGCACCGACAACCAGAAGCTGGACCCGAAGTTGGGGTCGTCGAAGACCGTGGCGTACCAGTGGAACCCGGCGCTGTGGCCGTCGACCCGCCCGCCGAAGCTGAACTGGACCAGCGAGACGATCGGCACGATGAAGTACGCAGCAGCTGCGAGGATCCAGAACGCGTGCCACACCGGCAGCCGCCGGCGTGTTGCCGGTCGTCTCCTGTCGGTGACGCCCGGGGTCCGGCTCGTGGTCAGCGCAGCCACCGGCTGGCCCTCCGCTGCAACAGGTAGTAGATGATCATCAGCACCGAGATCACGAGCATCATCCCGAACGCGAGAGCGTAGGCGAGCTGCGGGTCGACGGTGATGTTGCCGTTGGTCAGGTTGCCGATCAGCTCGGTCACCAGGTTGCCGGTCGAGCCGGACAGGGCGTAGGCGGTGGCGTAGGCGGAGAAGGCCCCGCCGAAGAGCAGGACCATGGTGCCGAGTAGCGACGGGAGCAGGATCGGCAGGGCGACGGTCCGCCAGTAGGTGAACCCGCTCGCCCCGAGGTTCTGGGCGGCTTCGCGCCACTCCCGTTTCATTCCGTCCAGTGCGGGGAGCAGGAGCAGGATCATGAGCGGGAACTCGAAGTAGTTGTAGACGAGGGCCAGACCCAACGTGGTCGAGGTCGGGTCGATCGCGGCCAGGCTGATCCCGAGGTGCTTGAAGGCAAGGGTGATCACCCCTGTGGCACCGAGGGTCGAGGTGAAGGCGAAAGCCAGGGGCACCCCGGCGAAGTTGGCTGCCATGCCCGAGAAGGTCGTCACCGTGGAGCGCACGAAGCGTGGTGCGCTCGGGTGGACGATGGCGGTGGCGGCGAGCAGACCGAGAACCCCGCCGAAGAGCGCGGCGAGCGCGGACAGCTCCAGGCTCGCTCCGAACGCAGAGAGGTACTGGGACTGGAAGATCGTCGAGACGTTCCCGAGGGTGAAGCTCCCCGACGGGGTCCGGAAGGCGTCGACGACCAGCTCGCCCGCCGGGATCAGCAGGAACACGAGCAGGTAGGCGGTGAGCGGCGCCACCCCGAGCCAGCGCAGTCCTCGGCGCGCTCGGCGCGCCCCCCGGCCGCCCGACGCCGGGAGCTCGACGGCCCGGGCTGCTCGGGCGGCGGTGGGGGTGGTGTCGGTGGTCGCCATCGATCAGCCCATCAGCGGGCCCCACTTGGCCGCCAGGACGCTCGCCGCCTTGGTGGTCTGGGCGTCGTTGGGGAACACGATCCCCTTGTAGGCGCTGGCGGGGGGCAGGGCCGCCGACAGCGACGCCGGGATCAGGCCCTTGGAGGCCAGGTCGAGGTAGCGGGCCGGGTGGGCGTAACCGGCCAGGTAGAGCAGCTGGCCCTGGTCGGAGTACAAGAACTCCTCCCACAGCCGGGCGGCCTCGGGGTCGGGGGCGTAGGCGCTGATCGCCTGGCAGTAGAAGTTGCCGAACTTCCCGGTCTCGGGGACGACCGTGTCGATCTTCGGGGCACCGTCGAACTGCTTGTTGTAGGCGATGTTCAGGTAGTCCCACTCGATCGCGATCGGGGTGGTGCCCTTCTGGATGTTGGCCGGGAGGCAGTTGGTCGAGGTCCAGGTGCCGTCCTTCTTCAACTTCACGAAGAACTCGATCCCCGGCTCGATGTCGTCGAGGGACCCCCCGTTGGCCAGCGCGGCTGCGTACACCGCGGCGAACGCGTCGCCGGCACTGCGCGGGTCGCCGTTGATCGAGACCATCCCCTTGTACTCCGGCTTGGAGAGGTCCGACCAGTCCTGCGGCGGGTTCTTCACCACCTTGGTGTTCACCCCGAACGAGATCGCCCCGTAGTAGTCCCCGGTCCAGTAGCCGTCCGGGTCCTTCATGTTGGTCGGGATGGTGTCCCAGGTGGAGACCTTGTAGGGGGTGAACAGCTTCTCCTGGACCCCTACGACGGCGAGGGACGGGGCGACGTCGACCGCGTCGGGGGCGCGGCTCTGGCCCTTCAGGGCCTTGATCGCGGCCAGCTCCTGGGCCGAGCTGTCGTCGGGGGCGGCCGAGTTGACCTTCAGCCCGTACTTCTTCTCGAAAGTCGAGATGATCGTGCCGTAGTTGGACCAGTCGGGCGGGAGGGCGATCACGTTGAGCTTGCCCTCGGCTTTGGCCTTGGCCTCGAGCGACGCGAGGCCGCTGCTCGGAGCCCCCGCCGACGCGGTGGACGACGAGCCCGACGCTGCCCCGCTGCTCGACGAGGCCGGGGTGCTCGAGCCGCAGGCTTCGAGCAGCCCGGAGAGGGCACCGGCTCCGAGCACCCCGGTGGCGGTCAGGCCCGCCCGGCGGAGGAACTGCCGGCGGCTCAGCTCCGATGAGGTGGGGACTTCTCGCATCTCTCGCTCCTGGGAAGGTAAGTGGCCGTCGTGGCGGCGGTCGGTGCTGCTGGCAGATCGGGGAGCCGGAGCCTCCCGGAGCGGTCCAAGCGCTCCTGGCGGCCGGTGCTACCCCGCATCATGTCACCGCCGGGTTCGCCGATGGCGAGATGGCGGTGCCGACGTCTCCTGGGTGTCTTTCGTCGACGTCGTGGGACCTTACGGTCCCAAGGTGGCGCCGAGCAGACCTCGGACCGACGCCAGGGTGAAATCTAGCTGAACGGAGGGTTACGGGCCTCGCTGTCAGTGGGTCCCCGGCGCCTGTCTGTTACCTGATGTTCACCCTGTGTTCATCCAGGGGTCACGGGGCGGCTATCATCGAGCGGGGCTCGGGAGAGCTCCTGCCGGGTGCTCGCCGCAGGGCCCCGCTGGTCGACCCGGGAGACGGAGGCCGCATTGGCTGTGGGACTGCTCGTCGCCGCGCTCGGCTTCGCCTTCGTGAGCGGCGCCAACGACGGGGCGACGCTCGGCGCCACCGGGGCTCGCGCCGCGTCCATGTCGATCCTCGCCACCCTCGGGGTCCTCGCGGTCTCCGTCGGGGTGGTGCCGGTCCTGGTCGGGACCGAGGTGGCGACGACCCTCGCCCACGGGCTGGTCGCCTTCGACGCCGGCGGGGGACGCCTGGCGTTCCTCGCCGCGGTGACAGCGGGCCTCACGGTGGTGGCGGTGCTCACCCGCCGGGGTCTGCCGACCAGCGTCACCCTCGCTCTCACCGGAGGGATCCTCGGTGCCGGCCTCGGTGCCGGCCTCCCCCTGCACTGGGAGACGACGAGCGTGGTGGTCGTCGCCGGCGTCTTCGGCCCGCTGGTCGCCGCCGCCCTCGCTTACGTGCTGGCGAGCCGGGTCCGCTCCACCCTCGGCCTCGGTCCCCGCGGATCGTGGCGCTCCCGGGCCCTGCGCAGGTCGGGTTTCGTGCTCCAGTCCTTCGCCTACGGCGCCAACGGCGCCGAGAAGCTGGTGGCCTTCGTGGCGGTGGCGACCGGCGCCAGCCTCGACCCGGTCCGTGCGGTGCTCGGCAGCCAGCTCGCCGTGGCCGCCTGCTTCGTCGCCGGTGCCGTGGTCGCGGTGCGCCGGCTGTCGAAGCGGGTCACCGACCAGCTGGTGCGGGCCCGCCCGGACGGGGCGCTGTCCGCCCTGGTCGCGTCATCGGCGCTGGTGCTGGCGGGAGCGGCGGTGGGCCTGCCGGTCTCGTCGACCCAGGCATCGACCGCATCGCTGATCGGGGCGACCGCCCGTCTCACGCCCAACCGGGTCCGTCTCCGCCAGGTCGTCTCCCTCGCCGCGGCGTGGAGCCTCACCCTGCCCGCCGCGCTCGGCGGGGGGGTCCTCCTCGGCCTGGCGGTCAGGCTGGTCCGATGAGCTCCCCGAGGACCGGAGGGGTCGAACGGCTCCGACGTCTCGGTCGGAGCCTCACCAATGCGTCGGCGTCGGCGTTGGTGGACAACCTCGTCGACCACCTCGACGTGGTGATCGAGGGGGTCGACCTGGCGACCCGGGCCCTCGGGGCCGCCGGTGGCGGCGTCGCCGCCCCGGTCGCCGCGCGGATGGAAGCGGTGGAGCACCGGGGCGACTCGCTGCGCAGGCGGCTGGTCTCGGGGCTCGCCGAGTGCCTGACCCCGCCGCTCGATCGGGAGGACCTCTTCCGCTTGTCCCGGGCGATCGACGACGTCTTGGACAACACCCGGGACTTCCTCAGGGAGTGGCAGCTCTACCGGCCCGAGCACCCGAGGAACCTGGCGTCGCTGCTGGAGTCGGCCTCGGCCGGCCTGGAGGAGCTGCGCGGGGCGGTAGCCGCCATCCGGGTCGACCCCGACGCCGCATCCCCGCACCTGCTCGCCGCCAAGCAGCAGGCCCACCAGGTCCGCCGCCGCTACGAGAGCGAGGTGGCGTCACTCCTCGCCGGCGGCGAGGTGACCGTCGAGGTCTTGAAGCACCGGGAGCTGCTCCGCCGCCTCGACGTGGTCGGGATCCGCTTGGACGAAGCGGTCGACATCCTCTTCGACGCCCTGGTGAAACGTGGCGCCGGCCTCGGTCCCACCCCCTCCCGCTGACCGGGGTCGGAGGCCGGGGCCGACCTAGGCTCGGGTCGCCATGGGCGCCGAGGCGATGGTCGGGGGTGACGCGGTGTTCCGTCCGGTGCGGCGGGGCAACGCCTTCGAGGAGACCGTCGAGCGCCTCGCCCAGGCGGTCACCCTCGGCGTGGTCGCAGAGGGTCAGCGCCTCCCGCCCGAGCGGGAGCTGGCGGTCCGTCTGGGGGTGAGCCGGGTCACGGTCCGCCAGGCCGTCCGGGCCCTCCAACAAGCCGACTGGGTGGTCTCCCGCCCGGGGCGTCACGGCGGCACGTTCGTGACCGCCGGCTCCCGTGCCGGCTGGCCGCCCGGTGAGGTCGGGGAGCGCCCGGCGGTGCGTGACACGCTCGCGTTCCGGGAGGTGCTCGAGCCCGGCGCGGTCGAGCTCGCCGCGGTTGCCGACCTGACCCGGGCGGACCGGGACCGCTTGCGCTGCCTGCTGGCAGAGTGCGAGGCGGCGGAGCCTTGCTCCTACCGCCAGGCCGACTCCCGGCTCCACCTGGCGCTCGCCGAGGCGGCCGGTAGCGCCTCGCTGCTCAACGCGGTGGCCGAGGTGAGGGACCGGGTCAACCGCCTGCTCGACTCCATACCGCTCCTCGCGACCAACCTGGCGCACGCCAACCGTCAGCACGCCGCGGTCGTCGCCGCGGTCCTCGCCGGGGACGGTCCGCGGGCCAGGGCGGCGATGCTCGACCACCTGGAGGGCACAGCGGCCCTGCTGCGCGGCCTGCTCCCCGACCCTTGACAACCGCCCTCGGAGGCGTCAGGATGCAAAGGTCTGTTCGTGATCCATAGC
>JAKABK010000422.1 GCA_021796905.1 Actinomycetes bacterium | reverse complement strand
AGCGGCGAGCCAGCCGGCCGGCACGACACAATCGGCGTCGACGAACGCAACGATCCCGGCGGCGACGGACGCGGCGCCGACGTTGCGGGCGCCACCGGGACCCCTGTTGACCGGGAGGCGCACGAGCCGGGCCCCGGCATCCCCGGCCACCCGCGCGACGCCGGCCACGTCTCGCGACGCATCGTCGACGACCACGACCTGACCGCCCGGGCCGAGCGCCTCGAGGAGCCGGGCCAGCTCGTGGGTCGCGTCGCGCACCGCCACGACGACCGCGACCTCCGGGGTCGTCTGCCCACCCGCGCTCGGCGGTACCGGATGGGCGAGGCCGGCGTCGAGGAGCCGGCGGGCGAGGCGCCCTTCGGCGGGGCGGTCACCGACGGGTGCCCCGGCGACCCACGCGTCGAGCACCCCGGCACCGGCATCGGAGAGCAGTACCGAACGGGTCGGGTGGCCGCCGAGCAGGCGCCGGCCGCCGGCCGAGCGCCGCACCGAGCGGTCCAGCACCACCCCGAACCCGCCGGGCAGCGGCGGCCCAACCGCCGGGTCAGCCGGCGGCCCAACCGCCGGGTCAGCCGGCGGCACCCGGCAGGCCGTTGCGACCGATCACCTCCCGGTACCAAGCAGCGCTCTGTTTCAGGGTCCGCTCGCCCGTGGGATAGTCCACGAAGACCAGACCGAAGCGCTTCGAGTACCCGAGCGCCCACTCGAAGTTGTCCATCAGGCTCCAAGCGAAATAGCCCCGCAGGTCCACGCCAGCGTCCATCGCCCTGCGCGCCGCCCGGAGGTGGCTGTCGAGGTACTCGATCCGCTCGGTGTCCCGGACCGCCCCGGAGGGGTCCCGGTAGTCCTCGCAGGCCGCTCCGTTCTCGGTGACATACAGGGGGACGGGCACCTCCCGGCCGACCCGGACCAAGAGCTCCTCGAGCCCGCTCGGGTCGACCTCCCAGCCCATCGCAGTCCGCTTCGCACCGATGCGCGACAAGGTCGCCGCCCGGTGGGCTGCGCCGAACGACCCCGCCTCAGGAGTGCTACCGATCAGCCCGGCGTCGACCGACGCGGTCGCCCGCTCCGGTGCCGACACCGTCGCCGGCGAGTAGAAGTTGATCCCGAGGAAGTCCAACGGTGCCGAGATCGCCTCCAGGTCGCCATCCCGGACAACGGTGAGCCCCGGGCGCCAAGACGCCATCAGCTCCACCATGTCCTCGGGGTAGCGGCCGGCGAACAGCGGGTCGAGGAATATCCGGTTGTGGTTGCCGTCGACGCGGCGCGCCGCGGCGACGTCGTCGGGGTGGTCGCTCGCCGGGCGGATCGCGCCGAGGTTGAGGGTGATGCCCACCTCCGCCCTCTCCCCGAGCTCGGATCGCAACGCCGACACCGCACTGGCGTGGGCCACCAGCAGGTGGTGATGGGCGGCGAGGGCCTCACCGAGGTCCTCGTGGCCGGGAGCGTGCACCCCCATGGCGTAGCCGAGCCAAGCCGAGCACCACGGCTCGTTGAGCGTGATCCACTTGCCGACCGCGTCGCCGAGCTCGCCGGCGACAACCCGGGTGTACTCGCCGAACGCGTCGGCGGTGCCGCGCGACAACCATCCCCCTTCGTCGTCGAGGGCTACGGGGAGATCCCAGTGGTAGAGGGTGACCACCGGCACGATCCCCCGTTCCCGTAACCCGGAGACCAGCCGCCGGTAGAAATCGAGGCCCGCGGCGTTGACCCGTCCCCGCCCCTCTGGGACGACCCGGGGCCAGGCGACCGAGAAGCGGTACGCACCGAGGCCGAGTCCGGCCATCAGGTCCAGGTCCTCCTCCAAGCGGTGGTAGTGGTCGCAGGCGACGTCCCCGGTGTCACCGTGCAGCACCCGGCCCGGCTCCCGACAGAACCGGTCCCAGATCGACTCGCTCCTGCCGTCCTCGCCGGCGGCTCCCTCCACCTGGTACGACGCCGTCGCCGCCCCCCAGAGGAACCCCTCGGGGAACCCGACCCCATCGTCGATGGCCTGCGCGTCGCTCATGTCCCAGCTCCTGTTCGCCTCGTCACCCCGACATCCTGCCATGCAGCCCGACCCCCGCTGACCGCCGGGGCCTCGTCCACCCTCCGGCGAACGGAGCTGGTGGACGCTCTCGGCACGGCGACTCCACCCGAGGCCGGGCCGGCCGTCCTCGCCAGCGCCGAGTCGCTCCGGGCCGTGCTCGCCGAAGCCATCCTGTGGCACAGCAGGCGGCTCCGACCCGCCTCCACGGGCGGCCCCGTGTCCGTGAGGGCGAGCGCCTCGCCTGGTGGTAACGAAGGCGCCGGCGACCCCGGCGCCGGGCACGCCCCACGCCCGCCGGACACCGGACGCCGACCGCAGGCCGCCGACCGCAGGACGCACGACGCAGGACGCAGGACGCAGGACGCAGGACGCGGCCTCTACCCCGCCCGTCCCTCCGCCTGGTCAGATCGACTCCCGGAGCCCTGAGCAAGCTTCACGCGACAACTTCCTGGAAGGACCAGCTGACGGCGGG
>JAKABK010000421.1 GCA_021796905.1 Actinomycetes bacterium | reverse complement strand
CGCTCGTGGCGCTCGGCTGGTGGTACGTGCGCCGGGCGGAACGGGTGGAGGCCCGTTTCGCCGAGCTCGTCGCCGACCGGTGATCCACCCCGTCGTGGTCGCCTCGATCGTGGCGGTCGGGGTGGCAACGCTCCTGGTGGGTGCACGCGGGCTACGCACCGCCCGCACCTCCTCGGACTTCCTCGTCGCCACCCGGGCCGTACCACCGGTGCTCAACGCGTCGGCGATCTCCGGGGAGTACCTCTCGGCGGCGTCGTTCCTCGGGATCGCCTCCCTGGCGATGAGCGACGGTCTCGGGGCGCTCTGGTACGCCGTCGGGTACCTCGCCGGTTACCTGGTCCTGCTCGCGGCGATCGCCGCCCCGCTGCGGCGTTTCGGCGCCTACACGATCCCCGACTTCGCAGAGGGGCGCCTCGACTCGCCCCGCCTGCGAACCGTGGCGACCGGCATGGTCCTGCTGATCTGCGGTTTCTACGTCCTGCCCCAGCTGACCGGGGCCGGCCTCACCCTCGAGGACGCGCTTGGCACGCCCTACTGGGTCGGGGTGGTGGCCCTCGGCGCGTTGGTCACCGCGGCGGTGGCGAGCGGCGGGATGAAGAGCGTCACCCTCGCCCAGGCCCTCTTGTACTGGATCAAGGTGGTCGCCCTGCTGGTCCCCGTCGTCGTGCTGGTCGCCGTCTTGCGCCACCCCGAGCTCGGTTCGCTCTGCGCCGACGGCGCGGTCCGCTTCACCCGCCCGACGGTCGTCGAGTTCCCCGACCGGGTCGTGCTCGTAATGGCCCGCAGCGAGGTGATCGGGGTGAGCGGGTCACTCGACCGGGTCGCCCACCACGGCTCTACGCTGGTGAGCGCGGGACGCCACCTGGTCGGCGCAGGGTCGAGCCTGCGCTTCCCGCCCGGGCCGGTCCCCCACCCCTACCGCGCCCCGGTACTGGCCGGCGCGGCGTGGACCTCTCCGCTGGTGCGCATCGATGGACGCTCCATCCACCCCCTGGCCGCCACCTACGGGGTGATCGTCGCCACCTTTCTCGGAGCCATCGGCCTCCCCCACATCCTCGTCCGCTTCTACACCAACCGTGACGGGGCCTCCGCCCGTCGCACCACCGCCCTGGTGCTGGTGCTGCTGTCGGGCTTCTACCTGCTGCCCGGGATCGTCGCTTTCCTCGGCAGGCTGGAGGCACCCAGCCTGTACGTGACGGGCCGCACCGCCAGCGTGGTCCTGGTCCTGCCCCGTCTGGCCGCCGGTGGGCTCGGAGGCGACCTGCTCGGGGCGCTGACCGCCGCCGGCGCCTTCGCTGCGTTCCTCTCGACCACCTCAGGACTGCTCATCGCCATGTCCGGGGCGTTGTCCCACGACGTTCTCCGGCGCGGGCCGACCGCGTTCCGCTGGAGCGCTGTTGCGGTCGGGGCGGTCGCCACCGCGGCCGGGCTGGCCGCTAGCGGCTTCGCGATCAGCGTGCTGGTGGGCTGGGCGTTCGCCGTCGCCGCGTCCTCCTTCGGTCCCCTGCTCGTGCTCGGCATCTGGTGGCGAGGGCTCACCAGGTACGGGGCGATAGCCGGGCTCCTCCTCGGTGGGGGATCGGCGTCGGTGGCGGTGCTGCTCACCATGGCCGGGATCGGCCACCGCGGATGGGCCGCGGTCGCGCTCGGCACCCCGGCGCTATGGAGCGTGCCGCTAGCTTTCGCCACGATGGTCGTCGTATCGGCCCTGACCCCCGCAGCGGTGCCCGCCGACGTCACCTCCCGGCTGCTCGCCCTCCACCTCCCAGAGGCGGTGCGCCGCCCCCGGAGGGGGGCGCAGACCGACCTGTTGCGGCCGCCGCCTCACGAGCCCTACGACTCGGCTATCATGGTCGCAGAGGGCAAGACAAATCAGGTTGATGTGAATTCCCTCCCGGCTCGAGGTTCGAGCCACGGCCGCGACTCGTGACCCAGGGTCGACTCCGGCCAGGAAAGGAGGGATCGCAATGGCAACTGGCACCGTCAAGTGGTTCAATGGTGAGAAGGGCTACGGCTTCATCTCCCAGGACGCCGGCGGCCCTGATGTGTTCGTGCACTTCAGCGCCATCTCCGGCTCCGGCTACCGCAACCTCGACGAGGGGCAGAAGGTGGAGTTCGAGACCAGCCAGGGCCCCAAGGGCCTGCAGGCTGCTGACGTCCGGATCATCTGAAGCTCGGGAGCTCCCGAGCGATCCCAGGACCCCGGCTCTCGCCGGGGTCCTGGCGCGCCCGGGCGAGGGCCGGGGTCCTACGGACCGTGCCCGCCAGCGCCGCTGCTCAGCGGGCGATCCGGAAGCCTTCCACCCCCGGCTCGGTCGGCGCGCATCGCACCTCGACCTCCTCGACCCGGGCGCCGGCCGGGCCCACCCGTAACCACCCGATCAGCCGCTCGACCGCCGTCGCCGGCCCCTGGAGCTCCGCCTCGACGCTGCCGTCCTCCCGGTTGCGCACCCAGCCGGCCACCCCGAGCCGGTGGGCCTCGCCGGCGCACGCCGCCCGGAACCCGACCCC
>JAKABK010000420.1 GCA_021796905.1 Actinomycetes bacterium | reverse complement strand
CGCAGGCGCAGCTGCCGGGCGACCTCCTCGGCCGCCTCCAGGTTGTTGCGGTAGACGGTCTCCTCGAGGTTGGAGGTGCCGACGTTGCGGCCGGTGTTCACGTCGATCACGGTGAGCGCCTCGGTGCGCTCGATGATCAGCGAACCGCCGGAGGGGAGCCACACCTTGCGGTCGAGGGCCTTGTGGATCTGCTCGTGGATGTGGTGGCGTTCGAAGACCGGGAGGGGGTCCTCACCGTCCCCGGCCAGCTCGACCCGGTCGGCGAGCTCGGGGCTGACGCTCGCCACGTAGTCCCGGATCTCCTCGTAGAGCTCCCGGTCGTCGATCACCACCCCCCGGTAGTCCTTGTTGAGCTCCTCGCGGATCACCCGGACAGCCATGCTCGGCTCCCGGTACAACAGGGCCGGGGCGCGGGTGGTGTGGGCCATCTGCTCGATCCGCTCCCACTGGGAGAGCAGCCTGGCCACGTCGCGCTGGAGCTCCTCGGCGGTGGCCCCCTCTGCCGCGGTCCGCACGATCAGCCCGTGACCGGCGGGGCGTACCTGGTCCAGGATCCCCCGGAGGCGCTTTCGCTCGTCGTCGGGCAGCCGCTTGGAGATCCCGTAGGTGTCGCTGCCGGGGATCAGCACCACGAACCGCCCGGGGAGCGACACCTCCTGGGCCAGGCGGGCCCCCTTGGCGCCGATCGGGTTCTTGGTGACCTGACAGAGGATCGTCTGGCGTGGTTTCAGCAGTTGCTCGATCCGCGCGTTCCTGGCGGGGCCGGGGATCCGGCCCCGGGTCGGTCTCGCTCCCCCGTCGACGGAGCTCGCGTCGAGGTCGTCGCGGTCGTAGCGGACGTCGCCCCGATAGAGGACCGCGTTCTTGGGGGTGCCGATGTCGACGAAAGCCGCCTCCATGCCGGGCAGGACGTTCTGCACCCGGCCCAGGTAGATGTTGCCGTCGATCTGGGTGGCGTCGTCGGCGGGCCGCGACACGTAGTGCTCGATGAGCGACCGCCCCTCGAGCACCGCGATCTGGGTGGCGGTCGGCCCGACATGGACGACCATCAGGTAACGGCCGACCGCCCGACCCTTGCGCTCACGACCCTTCCTGCGCTCGAGGGTCTCGGCGTCGACCTCGGCGGGGTCGTCGACGAGGACCGCCTCGACCGGTCCCGCGCCGGGTCTCGTCTCGTCCCGGTCCTCCCCCCCTCCGTTACCCTGGCGGGAGCGGTCCGTCTCGGGACCCGGCCCGCTCCGCCCTCCGCCGCGGCGCCGCCGGCGCGAGCCGTTCGCTTTCGCCCCCACGGCCCCCGGGCCGGCGGGGGGGGTGGGAGCGGGGCGGGTGTCACCGATGCGCGGACGTGGTGCCGGCCGACTGTCACCTATCGACGGACGCCTCGGGGGGTCGTCGCCTGCGGGCTCGCCGCCCGCGCCGGCAACGCTCCGACCACCCGACGCTGTCAGCGGAGGCGGCTCGGGGCGCGACACCTCCGGGCCCGATACATCCCGAGCGGGTGCCACCACGCCGGAGCGGGCACCGTTGTTCCCGGTGGCACCGTTGTTCCCGGTGGCACCGTTGTTCCCGGTGGCACCGTTGTTCCCGGTGGCACCTGCCGCCGCGGTGTCGTCACCGGCCTCGGCTCCCGGGGTCCGGCCCCGACCCCGACCGCCGCGCGAGCCGCGGCGGCGGCGTTTGGCCGCCGGGGTGTCCCCGCCGGCGTCGGCTCCGTCGTCCGTCTCGGGACGGGCTCGCTCCGCGTCGGCGAGCGGTCCCGGCTCTCCGCCCGGAACTGTGCTCTCGTCGGTGGCGGCGGCGCGCGCCCGGTCAGCGCCCCGGATGGGTCCCGGTGGGGTAGGGCTCGACGGTCGCTCCGCCTCTGGCGGGGTGGGGGTGTTCCCGGTGGTACCTGGGTGGGCCGACGCGGTGTCGGACATGGGGGAGATCCCTTCTCATGAGGCACGCTCGGTGGCGTGCGGCGCAGGCGTCGCCGTCACCGGCGCCCCGAGGGGCTCCCAGCGGGCGCCGCCCTGCGAGATCCATTGGTGGAGCCGCCGGCCGTCGCGCTCTTCCAGGCGCGAGCCTCCGGCGGCCAGGCACTGCTGCAGCTCGCTCGGACGCAAGCTGCGGGGGCGACAGGCGAGCTCGGCCTCGACCGACACCCCGGGGCCGTCGTCGGGTCCGCCGGCGGCCGCCCCGAGCACTCGCAGGGCGAGGATCCCCGGACGCACGTCGTCGGCCGTCTCGCGACCCTTGCGCTGCCGGGTGAGGGTCACGGTCGGCTCGGACAGCAGCCGTTCGCAGTCTGCCGAAAGCTCGTCGGGGTCCAGCCCCCGGCGCCCGGGGTCCACGACGGTCCAGCGCCAGGCGCAGGAGCTGACCTCTTCCTGCAGTGAGGGTGCCCCCGGTTCCAGGGGGGCCGCTCGGGTGACCTCCACCCCTTCCGGCAGGGCTGTCGAGAGCTCGTGGGCCAGGTCGCCGAGGTCGCCGGCGGGCCCCAGCGAGCCGTCGACCACCTCGACATCTAGGTCCTCGGC
>JAKABK010000419.1 GCA_021796905.1 Actinomycetes bacterium | reverse complement strand
GGACCAGGCGACGACCGACGCCCCTGTGGCGGCACTGCGCCGGCTCGGCTACCGGGTCAGCTCCACCTACCACGGGAGCCGGGTGTTCCTCGTGCAGGCCGGGTCCCCGGCGGCGCGCGCCGGGGTTCACTGCGGCGACTCGATCGTCGCGGTCGACGGGCACCCGACGCTCACCACCCCGGCCCTGGTGCGGGCGATCGAGGCGCACTCCCCGGGCTCGGTGGTCACCCTGACCGTGGAGCGGGACGGCCCCGGAGGTCGCCTGGTCGAGCGGCGCCTGGCGGTCACCCTCGGTGAGCGGCCCGGTGACCCGAGCGCCGGGTTCCTCGGTATCGCTACCGAGGCGCTGCCCACCTACCACCTGCCCTTCCACATCGGCATCGACGTCGGGGACATCGGCGGGCCGTCCGACGGTCTCGCGCTGACCCTCGGCATCATCGACGCCCTCTCGGGCGGTCAGCTCACCGGCGGTCACGTGGTGGCGGTCACCGGCACGATCGGTCCCCACGGAGGGGTCGGTCCCGTCGGTGGGGTGCGGCAGAAGACGGTGGCGGTGGAACGGGCGGGGGCCACGGTGTTCCTGGTCCCCTCGAGCGAGGTCGGCACCGCCCGCTCCGAGGCGGACCGGCGGCTGCGGGTGGAAGGCGTCGACTCGCTCGCCCAGGCCCTGGCGGACCTGAAGGCCCTCGGGGGCAAGATCCCCGCCGCCTGATCGGTCTGCCCGGAGCTGCGGGGGCACCCGGGTCGGACGGTCCCCGCTCCGGCCGGCGTGAGGACCTACATTCTCGCCATGGCCACACCTGATCGTCCCAGGTTCGCCGTCGTCCGCAAGGGCTTCGACCAGACCGAGGTCCTCGCCTACCTCGAGGGGGTCGGGGCGGAGCTGGCCGACCTGCGCGGCCGGGCTGAGCAGCTCCAGGCGACCAACGTCGGGCTGGAGGCGGACATAGCCGAGCTGCGCGAACGCCTGGAGGCCTCGCCGTCGCTGCCGACAGCCGGCGAGCTCGACGACACCGCGATCGCCGCCGCGGTCGGCGAGGAGATGGCCAACGTCATCCGTACCGCCCGGGGGGTCGCCGAGGACCTGCGGGCCCGGGCGACCACCGAGTCCGAGCAGATGCTCACCAGCGCGAGGGAGGAAGCCGCAGAGATCCTCCGTCACGCCCGGGCGGAGGCCGACGAGACCCTCGCCAGCGCACGGGTGGAAGCCACCGAGAGCCTGGAATCGGCCCGCGCCGAGGCGGCCCGCACCATCGAGGCCGCCAAGGCGGACGCCGACGCCTTGGTGCAAGCGGCCCGCTCCGATGCCGAGCGGACCCGTGAGGAGGCGACCCGGCTGTACGCGGCCCGGACCGACGAGGCGAACCGGAAGATGGCGGAAGCGACCGCCGAGGCCGAGAGGCAGGCCGCCGGGATCCGGGCGAAGGCCACGGTCGAGGTGGAAGCGATCCTCGCGAGGGCCTCGGCCGAGGCGGCCGCGGTGCGGGGGGAAGCGGACCGCGAGCGCAGGGTCGCCGTGGAACAGGCCCAGGCTGCCCGGGACCGCATCCTCGCCGACCTGGCGCGTCGTCGGCGCGTAGCGACGGTCCAGATCGAACAGCTCCGAGCCGGACGGGAACGGCTGGCCGTGTCCTACGGGATCGTCCGCCGGACCCTCGAGGAGGTCACCGAGGAGTTCCAGCGGGCCGACGCCGAGGCCCGGGCAGCAGCCGACGAGGCCGGCCGGCGTCTCGGGTCCGACCTCGGCGACCAGGGAGGGCTCGAAGAGCAGGGCCCGGCCCCGATCGGCGGTGAGGCGGCCCCGGTCGGGGGTGAGGCGGCGCCGGTCGGGGGTGAGGCGACCCCGGTCGTCGGCGAGGCGGCGCCGACCGGCGGCGAGGCGGATGCCGCACGAGACGCCGCTTCCGACCCGGGAGCCGGGGGGGTCGACGCTCCCGACCCGGGCACCCTTGCCGCTCGGAGCGCCCCGACCGGCCCGCTCCCGGGCGGGAACGGAGGTGCCGGGCTGCCGGCGGGGGATGCGGGGCCCTTCCCGGGACTGGGCGGGGAGGTGGTGCCCCGGGAGGTGCAGCAGGCTCCGGGCGGTCTGCCCCTTTCGCCGCTGAGGACGGTGCCGGCGGTGGAGGTCGTGCGCCCCGCCCCGAGCGGCGCGGTCTCGGTGGCGGGCGAGCACCCGGTCATCGACCTGCGACCGACGATCAGCTTGCGCTCCGGGCTCGACGTGGTAGGCGACGAGCGGTCAGCCCCCGGCGCGCTGTCCCAGGTCCTCACCGGGGTCGGTGCCCGAGGTGCGCGTCGCGTCGCTCGCCCCCTGGCCCGACCGGTGTTGGGCGCCGCCGCCCCGCCGGCTGACCAGTCGGCCCCGGTCGATGTGGTGTCCCAGGCCGACGTTGCCAACCCGGCCGACGTTGCCAACCCGGGCGACGTTGCCAACCCGGTCGGTGGGGGACCGGGGCCGATGGGTGGCGAAGCGGCGTTGGAGGACCCGGTAGCCGGGATCTTCGAGAGGATCCGCAGCGGGCGGGCCCG
>JAKABK010000418.1 GCA_021796905.1 Actinomycetes bacterium | reverse complement strand
AGGATCGTCCCGCCCAAGAGCGAGTAGAAGCGGGTACCCGCCGCATACGAGGTCATCGACATCGCCGGGATGACGGTGAAGCCCGCCGTGCGGTCCGGCCCGTAGGCGGCAACGGTGTGCACGTGGGCGGCAGCCACCAGCTCGAGCACCTCGGCCCACGAGGCACGCACGAAGCCGCCTTGGCCTCTGGCCTGCTTGTAGGTGGCTGCGCGCTCGGGGTCGCCGGTGATTTCGGCCCAGGCGGCGACGGGGTCCCCGCCGTTGGAGGCTTTGGCCGCCCGGAACAGCTCGAGCAAAACACCCCGCACGTACGGGTAACGCACCCGTGCCGGAGAGTAGGTGTACCAGGAGAACGACGCCCCCCGAGGACAGCCCCGAGGCTCGTACTCGGGCGATCCGGGCCCGACTGAGGGGTAGTCGACGGCCTGGGTCTCCCAGGTGATGATCCCGTCTTTCACGTAGACCTGCCACGAGCACGACCCGGTGCAGTTGACCCCGTGGGTGGAGCGCACGACCTTGTCGTGGCGCCAACGCTCCCGGTAGAACTCCTCGGCCTGGCGCCCACCCCGGCGGTGCAGCTCGCGGCTGTCGGCGGACGGTGAGCCGCGCTGGAGGTAACGGGCAGCACGCACGAGGCCGGTGTCGGCCAGGGTCGCCTCGTCGGAGCCCGACTGCTCAGCTCTGCGCCGCCGAGATGCCATCACCCTCCTTCGTCGTACGCGTCAGGTAGTTCGTGTCCATCCTTACGCCGCGGCAGTTCCAGTGGCAACTCGAAAAACGGCGCGCCCGTTCCGCTGGGCGCTGCACCACCCCGCCGTGTGGCGGCCGCCCGGCTCAGCGGGTCCTGGCATCGGTGCGCAGTGCCAGCCACGACCGGTAGGCAGCTTCGAAGTCGTTCACCTGCGCCGGTGCCGGCGGGTCGACGCTGATCGATGGCCGACCAGCAGGTGGGGGCCCGTCGGGGTAGGTGATCCGGATCCTCCCGTACGTGCCGTCACCATGGTCGACGAAGCAGTCGGGAGCGGGTGCCGCGGGGATCGGCGTGCGATCGAAACCGAGCTCGGAGAGCACGGCCTGTGCGGCCACCGTCCCCGACCACGCGGCGGGGTCCACCGCTCTCGGGTAGGGGCTCGCGGCCGCGTCGCCGACGACGAAGACCCCGCGCATCTCGGTGGCGAAGCGGCTGTCGACGGGGACGAGCGGGCCGATCGAATCGACCAGGTCGGCAAGCAAGGGACTCGTGCGATGCCGGGGGATCACGATCGTGAGGTCTGCCCCGTCCCGGTCTGTGGCGTCACCTGACGCGCCTTCGGCCACGGCATCTGGCGCGATCCGGGCGCCGAGGCGGACGTCGACACCGGCTTCCTCACAGTCAGCAAGGAGGGTGTCACCGAGCGTGCCCCCGAGCGCGGCGAGCGGGTGCTCCTCGGGGGTGAACAGGCGGACCCGAAGCGGCTGGTCGAACCGGCGTGCCCGGCGGGCAAGACGCATGGCCAGGCCGTAGGGCGCGGGCGGGCAGCGATAGGGGAGGGACGTGATGACCACGTCGATGACTCCCCGTTCGACCGCCCCGATCCTCGGTGCTGCCACCTCGGCTCCGGTCGGGTCCCAAAAGCCGACGATCCGGTCGGAGGCGTCGCTCCCGACGAGGTCGAGTGCCAACCCTGGAGCGGCAATGATGGCCTGTGGACGAAGCCACGACCCCTCGATCCTGATCATCCCGGGCTCGATCGCCTCGGCGCGGGCCGGAACGACGTCGACCCCGGCGAGCTCGACGCATGCTCTGTACTGGTCGGCGCGAGCGTCACCCGTGGCCACAGCGAGCGTACCGGCCAGGTACTCCGCGCGACCTTCGGGGACGACCAGGACGACGCGGATCCCGTCTTGGCCTCGAAGATGCCGGGTTGCAGCGATGCCGGCCGGCCCGGCGCCAACCACGACCACGAGTGCCGCTGCGCTCATCGCGCTACCGCTCGGTCCTGGCTCATGGCTTCCAGGGGCCAGGGGGCGCCCGACGGTTCCCTACGCATCAGCGGCCCTGCCGAGTGCTCGGTCGACCAGCGCCGTGATCCCGGCCATCGCGGCGGTCTGCTCGCGGCTGAGCCCGTAGTGTCGGTCGAGAAGCGCCGGGTCGAAGAAGACAACGGTGCTGCCCGAGGCGCCCGCCGGAGCCTCTCGAACGAGCAGCCGGGTCGGGAGCTCCAGCGCAAGGTCGGGGCAAGCGAGCATCGCCGGGGTGCCCACTGCCGGGTCGCCGACGACCAGCACCTGGGTGTCTGGCATCTCCAGGCCGACCGACCGCGCCCCGGCCGCGTGGTCGATGGCGGCAAAGACAGTGACCCCGGCGGCCTCGGCGGCCTGCGTCAGGCGTGCGACCGTCTCGGCGACGCCCAACGGGCTCGAGCGCTCGATGAGCCCCCGGACGGTAGCGGCGCCCGCTGGGGTGTCCCCGGAGGGCTTGGACCACCACAGCTCGAGCTGGATGTGGTCGGGGTCCCTGAAGACGAGCGCGGCGCCCACCGCGGTGTCCGCGACCGGCGAG
>JAKABK010000417.1 GCA_021796905.1 Actinomycetes bacterium | reverse complement strand
CGTCCCGCTTCTCGAGGCCGATGCCGTGCTCGCCGGAGAGGGTGCCTCCCGCCCGCACACAGGCTTCTATGATCCGCTGCCCTGCTTCGTGCACCTTGGCCTCCACGCCGGGGTCGCGAGCCTGCAGTGGGTGGTCAACGGTTACGCCCTGGTCTTCGCCGGCGCCATGCTCGCCTGCGGGATGATCGCCGACGAGCTCGGGCGCAAGATCGTGATGCTCTGCGGGGCGACCGTCTTCTGCGCCGGGTCGGTGCTCTGCGCCGTCGCCCCCGACGTCGGGGCGCTCATCGGCGGGCGGGCGGTGATGGGCCTCGGCGCCGCCGCCAGCGAACCGGGGACGCTATCGATGCTCCGCCACCTCTATCCCGAGCGCAGGGAACGCGACCGGGCGGTGGGGGTCTGGGCGGGGGTCTCGGGGATCGCCCTGGCCGTCGGCCCGGTCGTCGGAGGAGTGCTGGTCGGCGCCTTCTCCTGGCGGGCGGTGTTCTGGTTCAACCTGCTGGTCGGGGTGGTGGTGATCTCCGCCGCCCTGGCCGTTCTCCCCGAGAGCTCGGACCCCGACGCCCACCGGGTCGACACCGCCGGGGCGTTGATCGGGGCCGGGGCGCTCACCGCCGCGGTGTTCGCGGTGATCGACGGTGAATCGGCCGGCTACGCGGCGCCCCGGGTGGTGGCGCTGTTCGTGGTGGCCGCCGCCGGGGTCGCCGCTTTCGTCTGGCGGGAGCAGCACGCCGCCCACCCGCTTCTCGACCTGCGCTACCTGCGCCGCCCGGCGTTCAGCACCGCCAACATCGCGGCGTTCTGCACCTACTTCGCCACCTTCGCAATTTTCTTCTTCACCGCCCTCTACCTGGACGAGGTGGTCGGTGACACCGCTTTCGAGATCGCCGGCACGTTCCTGCCGATGACCGTCCTACTGGTCGCGACCGCGGTCGTCGCCGGGCGGATCGCCGCGCACGTCCCGACCGGCTGGCTGGTCGGCGGCGGCTGCCTGCTGTTCGCCGCCGGTCTGCTCGCCACCTCGGCGGTCCTCTCGCCGAGCCCGAGCGAAGCGGCGCTCACCGTCGCCCTGGCGGTCACCGGGGTCGGGATCGGCCTGACCGTCGTGCCGATCACCGCCTCGGCGCTCTCGTCGGTCCCGCCGGAGCGCTCCGGGATGGCCGCGTCCGCCGCCAACACCAGCCGGGAGATCGGGGCGGTCACCGGGGTGGCGGTACTCGGGGCGCTCGTCGACAGCCAGCTGCGCAGCCACCTCGGTGCCCGGCTCCGGGCGCTCGGTCTGCCCCCCAACCTGCAGTCGCTCGTGATCCGCGGGGTGGAGTCGGGGGGCCTGCCCTCCAACGGGCACACGGCGGGAGCTGGGGGTGCCGCCGGGGCCGGCCACGCCGGCGAGGTCCACGAGGTGATCACCGCCGCCTGGGCGGCGTTCGGTAGCGGCCTGGAGGTGGCGCTCGTCGTCTCCGCTGCGCTGGTGGTGGTCGCCGGGGCACTGGGGGTGCTCACCTTGAGGGGGCGGCCGGGAGTCGAGACCGGCTCGGTCGCGAGCGGGCCGGCCCCGGTGCCCTAGAGTCGGCGTCGGTGTCACCGGCCATTCCGCTCGCGGTGGCTGCCGGTCTGTTCACGGCGGCTTCGACTACCTGCCAGCGGGCCGGCGCGCTCAGAGCCCCCGACGACGGCCAGATCGACGCCGCTCTGCTCCTGCGACTGGTCCGCCAGCCGGTGTGGCTGCTCGGGGTGGCGAGCATGGTCATCGGTTTCGTGCTCCAGGCCACCGCGCTCCATTTCGGGAGCCTGGTGCTGGTCCAGCCGATCCTCGCCTCGGAGCTGTTGTTCGTCTTCGTCTACCTGGCGATCGCCAACCCCCACCTAGTGCGCAGACGCGACGGCCTGTCCGCTCTCGCTATGGCGGTCGGCCTCGGGGCGGTGCTGTTCACCGCGGACCCGTCGGGGGGGCGGGCCACAGCAACCGGGGGGCGTTGGGCGCTCGCCGGGATGGCCGGGTTCGTAGTTGTGCTCGCCTTGGTGCTCGCCGCCCGGGTGCAGGCGGGGCGCGCACCCTCCGCGGCCCGACGTGCCGCGCTGATCGGTGCCGCCGCCGGCGTGTGCTGGGGGCTGCTCGCCGGGGTGATCAAACAGCTCGGCAGCGTCGTCGCCGGTGGGGGAGTGGTCGCCATGTTCACCTCCTGGCCGGTCTACGCGCTGGTGCTCGTGGGTCTGGCGTCGATGACCCTCGCCTCCAACGCCCTGCGGGCCGGCCCGCTCGCCGCCTCCCAGCCCGGCTTCACCATCGTCGACCCGCTCGTCGCGGCCGTCGTCGGGGTGCTGCTCTTCGGCGAGCACGTACAGATGAGCGCTCCCGCGCTGGCCGTCGAGCTGGTGGCGCTCGGTGTGCTCGGTCTCGGGGCGTGGGGGCTCAGCCGCAGCTCGCTCGTCAGCACCGATGCGGCCGGTCCGGGCGCCGTCGGTCCGGGCGGGCGCAGCGGCTCGGCGGGCGCCGTCGGCCCGGGCGGGTGCAGCGGCCCGGCGGGCGCCGTCGGCCCGG
>JAKABK010000416.1 GCA_021796905.1 Actinomycetes bacterium | reverse complement strand
GGGCGGCGGACCGGCGTCCCGGGCGGGCGGCGGACCGGGGTCCCGGGCGGGCGGCGGGGGGGCCGGGACCAGCGGGACGGTGGCGCTGCTCGCCGAGCGTTTCCCCGGGGTCGCCGCCATGCTGCCCCCCCACCAGGGCGCCGACGCCTTCTGGCTGGCGGCGTGGTGGGCGGGCCGGCCCGACGCCCCGAGCTGGCTGCCGACCGGCCTGCTCGCCGATCCCCGCCGTGTCGGTCTCGCCGCCGAGGCGGCCCGGGCCGATCTCGTCGCGCTCGGCGAGCTCGCCAGCCTCGACGCCCGGGTGCATGCCGGGAGCGTGCTCGGCAACCAGGTCGC
Source organism: Actinomycetes bacterium (assembly GCA_021796905.1). Classification (GTDB taxonomy): domain Bacteria; phylum Actinomycetota; class Acidimicrobiia; order Acidimicrobiales; family Palsa-688; genus JAKAQB01. The sequence goes on along the minus strand of JAKABK010000416.1, from coordinate 2,207 downwards.
CGGCGCGCTCGACCTCGCCGCCCGACCGGCGGTCGCCGCCGCTGAGGTCCTCGCCGACGAACGCCTCCTGCGCCACCCGGTGCGCCTCGCCGTCGACCAGCTCCTGCGCAGGGTCCCCGCGGATTGGGACCTGGGCCGTCACCTGGGTGCCGGCGCCGACCTGGCCTCCCGCCACGCACTGATCGGCCCCTCGGAGACCGCGGCGCTCACCCATCTCGCGGCCGTCGCCGGCCACCTCGGGACGCTCGAACGCCACCTGCCCGGCGCGTCGTGCCGGGAACTGGTCGAAGAGCTCTACCCCGAGCACATCGCGCCGGTCCCGAGCCTGCTCAGCCGCGCCGCGCTGGCCTCGGCGCGCGGCGCTTCGCTGGTCGACCCCGACGCCGTCGAGACGGTACGGGCCGGGGCGCAACGGCTCCTGCAGGAAGCGGACGCGACCTTCGCCGGGCACGCCGAGCGGGGGTTCCCGGGCTGCCTGCCGGTCTGGGAGATCGGTGCCCGGGTGGTGGCCCCGCTGCTCGCCGCCCACGGACGCGTCGCGGTCCTGCTCGTCGACGCCATGCGCGCCGACCTCGCTCTGAGCGTCGTGGAGATGATCGCCGGGACGCTCCCCGGGCGGCCCGTCGAGCTGGCCTGGGCGGTGGTGCCCGAACCGACCCGCACCGCCGAGTCCCTCGCCGCGTTGTCGTCGGGCCGGCCGGTGCCTGCCGGGTCGGTGCCCCCCCACCCCGACGCCGGTGACGTCGCCTTCGCCAACCTCGGCTACGAAGCGACCTGCCTGCTCCACGCCGAGCGCGACCACCACGCCGACGAGCTGCGCTCGCTGTGGGTTACCGGACCGCCAGTGTCGGTGGCGGTAGCGACCAGCGTCGACGAGCGCTTGCACCGCACCTCCGTCGAGCTCGCCGGACTGCTCGACGAGACGGTCACCTCCCTCGCCCGCCGGGTGGTCCCCTCCCTCGCCGACATCCCCGCCGCGGTGCCGCTCGTGGTGACCGCCGACCACGGGTTCCGCGAGTCCCGCAACTGGGGGCACGGTCCCGAGGGGCGCTACAGCCACGGCGGGACCTCCCTCGAGGAGTGCGTGGTGCCCGTCGCGGTGCTCGGCGTCAGCCAGCCCCGAGGCTCCGCTGATCGTCGGGAGTGACCGGGCGGAACGGTCCGGTGGCGATCCTGTAGCTCCGATACCGGGGGAAAGGTTCCCCCGAGGCGGCTCCCGCCCTCGGCGCGTCAACCGGCGGCGCCCGGCGAGCCCGCACCGGGGCGCCGGCGCCCGGCCCCGACGGGCGGGACCGACGGGCGGGACCGACAGCGGTAGCCGCGGTCGGGTACCCGGTAGTCCTCCGGTGCCCCGAGGTCGAACGGGCCGGTGCCCAGAGTCCGGCCGTCACGGCATGGGGCCGGGGGTTCTCGCCAGCTGATCGTGCAGGTACCCGCCGTGCGGGTGGGCGGCCGGGGGTAGGCGGTAGGTGCCCACCCATACCTCGTCGTAGGGGTCGAGCCGCTTGCGTCGCTCGAGCAGCTCTTCGACCTCCGCCGGCTGCGGGTCGAGAACGACGGTCCGCACGCCACCCACCTACGACAGGGGACCAGGCGCAACGGTCTGCTGCGCGATCCCCGAGAGGGACCCATCCCCGCCAGAGGACCCGAGCGGCACGGAGCGTGTTGAGCGGACCGCTTTCTGCCAGGCAAGGATCCCCTCAGCTCACCTGCCGACCCGTCGTCGGCACCCACCACCGCTGCACCTGGGTGGGCGTCTGTGGTTCAGCCGGGGAACCCGATGACGACATCCGCGTTGCCCGGCCCGACGCTGCGCTCGAGGGTGGCGAGTACCCGGGCAGGGTCGTCATGGGGGCCGGAGACGTAGGACACCCTGCCGTTGCGACCGAAGCGGATCGGGCACGGACCGATGGGCGTGCTGAGAAGGTCGCCGCAGGGGCCGAAGTCGCTCACCGGCTCGAAACCCAGCCCGCGGGCGAAGTCGACCGCCCCGAAGACGAGGTGCTGCGCGAGCTCGAGCGGCACCTCGATCGGGGGGTGCCCGTAGTTGCTGTAGACGTCGCGACGGAACCCCGAGAACCGCTCCGAGGTCATCTCCTTGGGCCCGATGACCGAACAAGGCCCGCAAGCCCACGACTTCAGTCGTGGGTCAAGGGCCTTTCCGTTGCCGGGTGGCTACACCACCCGGATGGTTGTCTCACCCTTCT
>JAKABK010000415.1 GCA_021796905.1 Actinomycetes bacterium | reverse complement strand
CTGGGTGCGGTGCTGCGGTTCGCCGGCGGCGGCGATCCCGGTGATCTGGGTGCGGTGCTGCGGTTCGCCGGCGGCGGTTGATCCCGGTGATCTGGGCGATCTCGGTGCGGTGCTGCGAACTCGGTGTGAAAGCGCGCTGGTTTCCCGCTCGTTTCGCACCGGGTTCGCCGGTTCGCGCCCGGTTCACCCGGAACGGCCGTCGGGCGGCGGTTCCACCCCGGCTCCCGGGACGCCGGGCGCGGCTCGGTCGGACCGATAGTGACACCCCGGCCGGCTCGGTCGGCTACTCGGCGAGCGGCTCGCGGCGCTCGGCGAAGAACGAACGCAGCAGTTCCGCGGACTCGCCGGCGGCGAACCCGGCGACGACCTCGACCTCGTGGTTGAGGCGCGGGTCGACGCAGAGGTTGTAGAGCGACCCGCACGCTCCGGCCTTGGGGTCGGGAGCCGCGAAGACCACCCGGTCGACGCGTGCAGCGACCAGCGCCCCGGCGCACATCGGGCAGGGCTCCAAGGTGACATAGACGCTGCAACCGGTGAGCCGCCACGAACCGAGCGTCGTGGCAGCTCGGCGCAGGGCAAGGATCTCTGCGTGGGCGGTCGGGTCGCCGGCGGCCTCCCGCTCGTTGCCGGCGGCGGCGACCACCTCCCCGTCCCGGGCGACGATCGCCCCGATCGGGACGTCGCCCCCCTCGCCGGCGGCGCGCGCCTCGCCCAGCGCCAGGCACATCAGCTCCTCGTCTGTCACTCCCGAACGGTACCGGTACGCTTGGAAAGATGAGCGCTGCAGGAGAGCCGGAGCCAGGCGGTCCGGCCGCGGGCCGGGCCGGCGACCTGCCGGCGGGCGCCGGCGGGATGGCAGCGGTCCGGGACCCCGCTGGGGAGGGCGAGGTGCCGGGACCGGCGACGCCCGGAGCCGTGGTGCCCGGAGCCGTGGGACCGGCGGTGCCCGGAGCACTGGTGCCCGGAGCGGTGGGACCGGCGACGCCCGGAGCCGTGGCGCCGGGAGCCGTGGTGCCCGGAGCGGTGGGACCGGCGGCGCCCGGAGCCGTGGTGCCGGCGGTGCCGGCGGTGCCCGAGTCGAGCGAGCTCGCCGTCCCCGAGCTGCCCGAGGCGGGCTCGTGGGGGCTGGACCTGGCGGCGGCGTCGCTGCGCATCGACACCGACGACACCGACGTCATGTTCGAGTCGCTCGGGGCCAAGCTCGAGCGGATCCTCGGCGGGCGGGTGCAGGTGACCCGGGAGGGGGGGCTCCGGCGCCGGAGCAAGCGGGTGGCCAAGATCGTCGTCGACGCCGGCGGGACCCGGCTCGAAGCGGCCCGCAGCCGCGTCGGCCCGTCTTTCTCCGAAGCCCACGCGGTCCGCGGGATCACGCTGCGCACCCACGAGATCAGCGCCGAGGAGTGGCTGGAGCGGCTCGTCGCCCTGGTCCGCGCGGAAGCGGCCGGCAGCAGCGAGGTGCGCGGCGCCCTGGGCAGGCTCCTCGAGTGACCGACCCGGCGCCCCCGCAGGTCGCCGACCTGACCGGGATCGAGGTCCCCGCCGATGCCATGCACCGCCTCGCCGAGCTGGAGGGCAGGGGGCAGGCCCGGCCGTTCTTCACCAGCGACCTGTCGGTCAACGAGTTCCTGCTCGTCAAGGAGGCCGGCTTCGACCCGCGCGGCCTGGTCTTCGGCAGTTCGATCTACCACATCGGCCTCCAGCGGCGTAACTGGTCGACCAACATGGAGCTCGAGAAGCTCACCCAGGCGATGTACACCGCCAGGGAGCTGGCGATGGCCCGGATGGAGGCGGAGGCGGAGGTCCTCGGCGCGGACGGGATCGTCGGGGTCCGCCTCGACATCAACTACTACGACTGGGGAAAGCACTCCGCCGAGTTCATCGCCGTCGGCACTGCCGTCTCCGCCCGGGGAGCCGAGGGGAGCTGGCGGACCGACGAGGGGAAGCCGTTCACCAGCGACCTGTCCGGGCAGGACTTCTGGACCCTCGTCCAGTCCGGGTACCTGCCCCTCGGGTTGGTCCTCGGCACCTGCGTGTACCACGTCGCCCACCGGGGGCCGATGGCCGCCGCGATGCAGTCGATGACCAACCGGGAGCTCGAGAACTTCACCCAGGGTCTCTACGACGCCCGGGAGCTGGCGATGACCCGCATGCAGGACGAGGCGTTGCGCCTCGGGGCGGAGGGCATCGTCGGCGTGCGCCTCGAGGAGAAGAGCCACTTCTGGGGCAGCCACGTGATCGAGTTCCTGGCCGTCGGCACCGCCGTGCGCCCCGCCCCCGGCGCGGAGGCCCCCGGGCACCCGCAGCTCATGCTGCCGATGGACACCTAGGGGCCGGCGTGGGTGTGCACGAGCCGCCGCCGCTGGCCGGGGGGGCGTGGTCCAGCTCGCTGTCGGTCGCCGAGCACGCCGCTGTCCGCGAGGCCGGCTTCACGCCCCGGGGCCTGGTGATGGGCAGCAGCGTCTACCAGCTGGCGCCGAGCTATCCGCCGGGCGCCGGCGGGGCGGGGTGGGCCGGTGCCGGCGGGGCCGGGGCGTGGGCGGTGCC
>JAKABK010000414.1 GCA_021796905.1 Actinomycetes bacterium | reverse complement strand
CGTAGGGCGAGGAGCCCGCGAACGAGCGACAGCGTCGAGCGAGGGTCGTCGCGCTGCTCGTCGACCGAGAGACCACGGCGGTCACCGACCGGGAGCCAGGGGGAGACCCCCGGAGCGGCGAAACCGGCCCCCTGCCCGGCTGACCAGGGCATCGGCGTGCGGGCCCGGTCCCGGTTGAACCGGCCGTCGGTGGCGCGCCAGGTCATCGGGTCCCGCTGTGCCTCCAGGGGGACCTCGACATCGGTGAGCCCGAGCTCGTCGCCGTAGTAGAGGACTGTCGTGCCCGGTAGCGTACACAGCAGCACCAGCGCGAGCCGGGTCCTCGCCGGGTCACCGTCCGCCCAGCGGGTCGCCAGACGCGACACGTCGTGATTGGAGCCGACCCAGACCGGGCAGCCCGAAGGCGGGAGAGCGGACAGCGTCGCCGACACGACCGACGACAACGCTGTCGCCTCGAAGGGCGCGTACAGGAACGGGAAGTTGAAACCGAGGTGCAGCTCGTCGTCGTCGCCGTAGAAACGGGCGAGCCGGTCGAGGTCGGTCACCCAGGTCTCACCGAGCAGCAGCCGGGGCGGGTCGTAGCCGTCGGCGACCTTGCGCCATTCCCGGTACAGCTCGTGGACCTCCGGCTGGTTCATGCTGCGCTCCGGCGCCAGTCCGAACGGCGATCCGTACCCCCGCGGCGCCGGCGGGTCGTCGCGCAACAGGCGGTCCTTGTAGAGGGCGTGGGCGACGTCGATGCGGAACCCTGCGACCCCCCGGTCGAACCAGTAGCGCAGCACCGACTCGAGCTCGGCGTGGACCTGTTGGTTCCACCAGTTCAAGTCGGGCTGGCCGGGCAGGAAGTTGTGCAGGTAGTACTGGCCACTGCGCTCGTCGAGGGTCCACGCCGACGCCCCGGTCGCGTCGAGCCAGTTGTTGGGCGGAGCGCCGTCGGGAGCCGGGTCGGCCCACACGTACCAGTCCCGGTGCGCCGACTCCCGCGAGGAGCGGGCGTCGACGAACCAGGGGTGAGCGGAGCTGGTGTGATTGGGCACCAGGTCGAGCAGGACCCGCAGCCCGCGCTCGCCGGCGTCGGCGATCAGGCCCTCGAGCCCGGCGAGCGAGCCGAGCCCGGGATGGACCCCGTAGTAGTCGGATACGTCGTAGCCCCAGTCGTCGTCGGGCGACGGCATCGTCGGCGACAACCACAGACCGTCCACCCCCAGCCAGCTGAGGTGGTCGAGCCGGCTGCGGACCCCGGCGAGGTCTCCGTAGCCGTCCCGGTCGCTGTCCTGCCAGGAGCGGACGTAGACCTGGTAGAGGGTCGCCCCCTCCCACCACCGGCTCACCCCTTGACCCTCGACCGCTCCGGAGGTCGAGCTAGAGACAATCGACTTGCGTAACGTCGACACGAAGTCCCCCTCAACTAAACGATGACTCTCGCAGCCTATCGCCGCCGCCAGAACCGCGTGTCGAGGATGTTTCGACAGCTGCGGTCAGATTACCCGCCTCGGTTGGGACAGAGCCCGTCAGAGGATCGGCTCTCCTGAGACCTAGGACTCCTCGATATCGAGCAGCTCGAGCCCGCCGCTCGGGTCGGGCAACACGGCAAGCCCCTCGGGGCGCCAGCGGAGCGCCTGCTCGAAGAACGAGGTCCGAGCGACCTCGTCGACCACGTCCTCCCGGCGGCCTCGAGGAGGAACGAACGGTGTTCCAGGAACTGGTGGTACGCCTCCGGCGGCCCGAGGCGGGCGGCGAGTCTCCGGGGGGATCGCTGACACGAACCGCTCGAAGAGCTCGATCAGCCAGCGGCGGACGGCGAGCGGCTCCTACAGCGGGAGCCCTTCCCCGCGCTCGAGCGCGGCCCGCTACGAGCCGAGGTAGTTGAGCAGCCGGCAGACCCGGTTCTCCTGGACCTCGATCCCCGTCAGGCGCGCAAGGCGGCAGGTGTGGTGCCTTCCCCCGCCACCGACGGGCGGACCAGGGCGGATCCGCTGGTCCCCGGCCCGCACCGACAGCTCGGTGGCCTCGAAGCCGCGCCGGTCGAACCGGGCGACCCGCTACTCGAACCGACAGAGCTGTCGGAACGACGCAGGTGATGCTCCGCTGTCTCGGAGCCAACCAGATAGGCCGCGAGCCCGCCGGCGTCACGACGCAACAAGATGTTGGGCAGCGACCACTCACCCCCGAGAAGCCCTCGACGTGGACCAGCGGCACCGCAGCGGCGTCGGGCAGCCGGCGCTGGTGCTCAACGCCGTTCTCCCTGGCGAGGAGATAGGTGTAGGGCAAGGCGAGCTCGAGGCAGAGGGAGACCACCGCGCCGGCGAGAGGGTGACCACAGAAGTGGCCACCGTTTGGCCTCGGATCACACGCTAAGCGGCTCAAACCGTCCGCCGGGCACCGAAGGACTTGGCGTAAACTTCGAGCATGTCAGTGTGTCAGTAACCCAAGCGAAGCCCAGCAGGCTGATGGTAGCCTTGCCCATGGTGCCGAGCGGAGACGGAGCGCAGCTTGGAGGCGTCCTCGCCAAAGGTGGGGTCGCGTACACAGGGCAAGCCGTTCTC
>JAKABK010000413.1 GCA_021796905.1 Actinomycetes bacterium | reverse complement strand
GCGCGGACCGCGAAGCCGTCCATTGCGCTGCTGGCGAAGGGTGGGACCGCTTCGGGTGCCGCTACGTCCTCGGCGAGCACCAGGCCGAGGGCGTCGGCCAGGGCCACCTGCTCGGCCGGCGCCGGCGGGCAGTCGGCGAGCAGTCGGGCCCGTGCCTCCTCGAGGCTGATCACGGCCGGCCCAGTCGCTCGACGAGCCACTCCCGCAAGCCCGGGCCGAGGTCCTCGCGGCGCAAGGCGAGCTCGACGGTAGCCCGCAGGTAGTCCGCCTTGTTGCCGACGTCGTACCGTCCGTCCTCGAAGGGGTAGCCGTAGACCTCCTCCGAGGCGATCAGCGAGCGGATCGCGTCGGTCACCTGGATCTCGCCTCCCCGGCCGGGCGGGGTCCGCTCGATCTCGGCGAAGATCGACGGCGTGAAGACGTAGCGACCCATCATCGCCAGGTCCGACGGGGCGTCCTCGGGGGCCGGTTTCTCGACCACGTCGAGCACCCTGACCAGCCCGCTGCCGTCGCCGAGCGGCTCGACCGCGGCGCACCCGTAGAGCGGGATCTGCTCGGGCGGCACCCGCCGCAGGGCGATCACCGTCCGCCCCCGCTGTTCGAACGCCCTGATCATCCCGGCCAGCACCCCGACCTCGGGGTCCATGATGTCGTCGCCGAGCAGCACCGCGAACGGCTCGTCGCCGACGTGCGCCCGGGCGGTGCCGACCGCGTGGCCGAGGCCGCGGGCCTCCCCCTGGCGGACGGTGTGCACCCGGGCCAGTGAGGAGAGCGCCCTCAGCATGTCGAGCTCGGAGGTCTTGCCGCCCGCCTCCAGGTGGCTCTCGAGCTCGGGGGAGCGGTCGAAGTGGTCCTCGATCGCGCCCTTGCCCCGCCCGGTGATCACCAGCACGTCGTCGATACCGACCCCGGCTGCTTCCTCGACCACGTACTGGATCGCCGGCTTGTCGACGAGGGCCAGCATCTCCTTGGGCACCGCCTTGCTCGCCGGCAGGAAGCGGGTGCCGAGTCCGGCGGCGGGGATCACCGCCTTGGTAACGCGCGAGCTCATGGGGGGCTTCCTACCACCGGCGGGCCCGGGACACCCGACCGTCGGGCGCTCCGACCGACGCGGGGGTGGCTGCTCCGCCGGGGCGGCGGTACACTTGGCACTCGTCAGTGTCGAGTGCCAGTTACGGGAGAGCGGATGCCCACCTACGAGTACGCCTGCAGGTCCTGCGGCGAGCACCTCGAAGTCGTCCAGTCCTTCAAGGACGAGCCGTTGACCGAGTGCCCGAGCTGCCACGGGAGCCTGCGCAAGGTCTTCGGCAACATCGGTATCGCCTTCAAGGGCAGCGGTTTCTACAAGACCGACAGCCGCTCGTCGACCCCGGCCACCAAGAGCGCCGGCGCGGCTGCGGCCAAGACCGGGACCGAGTCCGGCTCGGGTGGCTCGACGGGTTCCTCCTCGGGCGCGTCGTCGTCGCCGGCTTCGGAGGGGTCGTCGTCGGGGTCCGCTGGATCGGGCGGGTCGTCGGGACCCGCCGGGCCCAGCGCCACGCCCGCAGCGAAGGCCTCCTGAGATAGCAGCGGCGTCCCGGGCGCGCGCCGAGATCGCCGTCGTCGGCGGCAGCGGCTTCTACTCCTGGCTGGAGGACCCCGTGGAGGTCCGAGCGCACACCCCGTACGGACCACCGTCCGCGGCGGTGACGGTCGGGCGGGTCGGGGAGCGGGCGGTGGCCTTCCTCCCCCGCCACGGGGTCGCCCACGAGTGGCCGCCGCACCGGGTCAACTACCGGGCAAACCTGTGGGCGTTGCGGGAGCTCGGGGTGCGCAGGGTGATCGGGCCCTCGGCGGTCGGATCGCTGCGCCCCGATGTCGCTCCCGGCGAGCTGGTCGTGCTCGACCAGCTCGTGGACCGCACCTCCGGACGCTCCGACACCTACCTCGACGGCCCGGTCGCCGGGCACGTGAGCTTCGCGGACCCCTACTGCCCCGAGCTGGGGGAGGTGCTCGCTTCCGCCGCTGAGGGCGTCGGCGCCCGGGTGCACCGGGGTGGGACGGTGGTGGTGGTCCAGGGACCGCGTTTCTCGACCCGGGCCGAGTCGGCGTGGTTCCGCTCCCAGGGTTGGGACGTGGTCAACATGACCCAGTACCCCGAGGCCTACCTCGCCCGGGAGCTCGGTCTCTGCTACGCCGGCCTGGCGCTCGTCACCGACCACGACACCGGGCTCGACGGGGACGACACCGTCGAGGCGGTCACCCACGAAGCGGTCCTCGCGGTCCTCGCCGCTACCGTGCGGACCGCCCGGGCGGTCATCGAACGGGCCGTCCCCGCAGTGCCCGACACTCCCGGATGCGGGTGCCGGCGCCTCGGCTGGCCCGGCTTCACCACCTGATCCCACCCCGACAGCCGACCCTGCTCGACCCGGGCGACCGACCCTGCCCGACCCGGGCGACCGCCCTGAGCCCACCCGGGCGGCCGCCCTCGTGCCCCGGGGTCGGCGCGCACAGCGCGGGGTAGCGACGACCGGGTGCAATCTTCGTTAGCGAGGCGGTGCACTCACAGATGG
>JAKABK010000412.1 GCA_021796905.1 Actinomycetes bacterium | reverse complement strand
CCCCCCCGACGCCGGTGCTCCTGCGCCAGGCGGCGGGGATCGAGAAGGGCGCTACCACCACCGGTCGGGAGGTGGTCGGGACCGTCACCGACGAACAGATCGCCGAGATCGCCCAGATCAAGATGCCCGACCTCAACGCCAACGACCTCGAGGCAGCCAAGGCGCAGGTCGCCGGCACCGCCCGGTCGATGGGGATAAAGGTCGGCTGAACCAGCCGGGGACCACCGGGGGCGACCCCGGTAGCCTGGAACCACACGACGAGGCCGGGGAGCACCTCGCCCCGCCCGTCCCTACACGAGGGAGGCCACCGTGCCGAGCCGAGGAAAGAAGTACGTCGACGCCCTGGGGCGCTTCGACCGCCAACGCAGCTACCCACCCGGGGAGGCGTTGGACCTGGTCAAGAGCCTCGCGCACGCCGGCTTCGACGAGACGGTGGAACTCGCGATCCGCTTGGGGGTCGACCCCCGCAAGGCCGACCAGGTGATCCGTGGGACCGTCGCCCTGCCGGCCGGTACCGGCAAGGACGTGCGGGTGGCGGTCTTCGCCGCCGGTCCCGCGGCGGAGGCTGCACGCGCCGCTGGGGCCGACATCGTCGGCGCCGACGACCTCGTCGCCGCAGTGGACGGCGGGATGATGGATTTCGACGTGGCCATCGCCACGCCCGACCTGATGGGCCAGGTGGGACGCTTGGGCCGCAAGCTCGGTCCCCGGGGCCTCATGCCCAACCCGAAGACCGGTACGGTCACCGTCGACGTCGCCAAGGCGGTAACCGACTTCAAGGGCGGTCGGGTCGAGTACCGGGCCGACACCCGTTCCCGGGGAGTCGTGCAGGTCCCGATCGGCAAGGCGAGCTTTTCGCGTCAGTCGTTGCTCACCAACTTCAGGGCCGTGGTAGACGAGGTCAACCGGGCGAAGCCGGCGGCAGCGAAGGGTCGTTACATCAAGTCGGTGACGGTTTCGTCGACGATGGGCCCGGGAGTCGATGTGGACATCAACTCCTTGCGGGTCGACGACGAGGAGCTCGCGGGCGCCACCGCCTGAGCCACGGGCTCGACGACCAAATACCACCGGCTCCCCGGTGTCGCGCGTGGAATGCGCGCGCGAGCGCGTCCGGGTGGATTACAGTCGTGCCCGCGGAAGTCCCCAAGGGGGCGTGCGTCACCGTTCGTCGCCGGTGTGCCGCCGCAGCGTGCCTGTCGTCCACCAGAAGATGAGAAAGGTCGAACCCATGGCCCAAAAGGTCCTAACCGTGCTCACGTGTGATCTCGACGAGGAAGAGGTTCCCGCCGCCGAGACGGTGACCTTCGGTTTCGATGGCTCCACTTACGCCTTCGAGCTGTGCGAGCAGCACCTCGAGGAGGTCAACGAGATCTTCCACGCCTGGATCGGCGCTGCCCGCCGCGCCGGCGCCGGTCGCCGACGGAGCGCCTCGAGCGTTCCGAGCGCCCCTTCCCGGCCGCGTTCAGGGTCCGGCGCGTCGAGGAGTGGTGCCTCCGATATCCGCACCTGGGCACGTGAGAACGGGTTCTCGGTCAGCGAGCGGGGTCGGATCCCCGTCGAGGTCCGCACCGCTTACGAAGAGGCGCACCGCTGAGCTGAGACGGACCGCCGATCGGTGACGCTGGTCGTAGGGTCGGGTTTCCGCTAACATCAGGATCTCTCCGGCGGTTCGTCCGACGGAGAGGTACAAGATCTCCAATCCATAGCCGTAGACATCCGGTACGCCGAGACGGCGTCCAAGTGGGCCCCCGAGCCCAACCAGACGAGGCGATGGGCACCTCCGGGTACCGATCGCGCGTCGCCGCGAAGAGCTCCACCAGGAGGTGGCCGATGGAAAACCCGAGACCGGAGAAAGTCGCCGTCGTAGACGAGGTGAGAACCCGTCTCGGCGCGGCAGACGCAGCGATCCTCACCGAGTACCGCGGGCTGAAGGTCAAGGACCTGGCGGCGCTCCGCCGAGAACTGCGCAAAGGCGGCGCCGACTACAAGGTCTACAAGAACACCCTCGTGCGCTTCGCCACCCGTTCCCTCGGCCTCGACGAGCTCGACGGGATGCTCGAGGGTCCGACAGCGATCGCCTTCGTGCAAGGTGACGCGGCCGCGGTCGCCAAGACCCTCAGGGATTACAGCCGCACCAACCAGCTCCTGGTAGTCAAGGGCGGGGTCCTCGGAGGCAAGGTTCTCGACGCGGCGGGAACCGCCGCGTTGGCCGACCTGCCCTCCAGGGATGTGCTGCTCGCCCGGATCGCCGGTGGGATCGCAGCACCCCTCCAGCAGTTCGCCGGGTTGCTCCAGGCGCTGCCCCGCAACCTTGCCTACGGATTGGCGGCGCTGCGAGACCAGCGCTCCGCCGGCGCCGAGCCGGACGCCGCCGGCGCTGGGCCGGACGAGGAGCCCTCGGTCGCAGAGCCCGCCCCGGCGGAGCCCGCCGTCGCTGCCGAGGCGGATCCGGCTGTCGCCGAGGCGGAGCCGGCTGCAGCCGAACCGGAGGTAGCCGTTGCCGAGGCGGAGCCGGCTGTCGCTGAGGTGGAGCCGGCTGTAGCCGAACCGGATC
>JAKABK010000411.1 GCA_021796905.1 Actinomycetes bacterium | reverse complement strand
CAACCCGCTGGTCAACGTCGCCTGCGTCGGTCTCCTGCCCAGGGATCGCCTGGTGCTCGGAGCGGCCAGCGGTGTCGGCAACCTGGCGGTCCTGCTCGGCTCGGCGACCGGTCGGGACGGGATCGGCGGGGTGAGCGTGCTCGCCTCGGCGGGCTTCACCGACGACGCCGCCGCCGAGGAGGCCAAACGCCCGAACGTCCAGGTCGGCGACCCCTTCGAGGAGAAACGCCTGATCGAGGCGTGCCTCCAGCTGCTCGACGAGGGTCTGGTCGTCGGGATCCAGGACCTCGGTGGCGCCGGTCTCGCCTGCGCCACCTCGGAGACCGCCAGCCGGGGCGGGGTCGGCATGGACGTCGACGTGACCGCGGTCCACCGCCGGGAGCCGGGGATGGAGGCGTGGGAGGTGATGACCAGCGAGAGCCAGGAGCGGATGCTCGCGATCGTCACCCCCGAGCGCCTCGAGCGGGTCCTGGAGGTGTGCGCCCGTTGGGAGGTGCGGGCGTCGAGCGTCGGGGTGGTCACCGACAGCGGACGGCTGCGGATCCTCGACGGCTGGGACGGCGAGGCCCTAGCCGACGTGCCCGCCGCCACCCTGCACGAGGACGCCCCGCTCTACGACCGGCCCCGGAGCCGGCCCGGCGACCTCGACGAGCGCGCCGCCGACGATCCCGCCCGCCTCTCGCCGCCCGACGATCCGGGGAAAGACCTCGCCGCGCTGCTGCTCGATCCGGCGTGGGTGTACCGCCAGTACGACCACCAGCTGTTCTTGAACACGGTGGAGGCGCCCGGCGGTGACGCCGCCCTGCTGCGGCTGGCGGCGCCGGGCGTGCCGAGCGATCGGGGCCCGGGCGAGCCGCCCCGGGCGATGGCACTGTCGGCCGACGGCAACGGCTACTGGTGTGCCCTCGACCCCCGGGCCGGGACCGCCCTGGTGGTCGCCGAGTCGGCCCTGAACGTCGCTTGTGTCGGTGCCCGCCCGGTGGCGGTGGTCAACTGCTTGAACTTCGGCAACCCCGAGCACCCCGAGGTCATGTGGCAGCTGTCGGAGGCGATCGACGGCATGGCCGAGGCCTGTGCTGCTCTCGGGCTGCCGGTGGTCGGTGGCAACGTCAGCCTCTACAACGAGAGCCGCGGTCACGACATCGACCCGACCCCGGTGATCGCCACCCTCGGCCTGGTCGATGAGCTGCACCGCCGTCCCCCCGGGGTGCGCCTCGCCGCCGGTGACCGGGTGCTGCTCCTCCAGCCGCCCGGCACCCGCCCGAGCCTGGGTGCCAGCCAGTGGGCGGTCCGGGTGCGTGCTCACCGCAACGGCCGGCTCGCCGCTCTCGACCTCGCCGCCCACCGGCGGCTGTTGGAGCTGCTCCCGACCCTGGTGGGTGGCGGGACGCTCAGCGGCGTGCACGACGTCTCCGGTGGGGGGCTGGGGGTGGCCCTGGCGGAGATGGCCGTCGGCGGCGGGGTCGGCGCCCGGGTGACCGGCCCGGCCGACCACGTCGAGCTGTTCGGGGAGGCCCCCACCCGGGTGCTGCTGGCGGTGCCCCCCGCCGCCGTGGCGGCCGTGCACCGGGCGGCCGCCGACGCCGGCCTGGAGGTCGTCGCGCTCGGGGTCGCCGGCGGTGACCGTCTGGTGATCGACGGCCTGGTCGATGTCGGGGTCGACGAGCTGCGGGCCACCGCGGCCCGGGTCCTGCCCGACGCCCTCGGCGCCTGAACCGGGGGCGGCCCGCCCGCGGCGGCCGGCGGGGAGCGGGGAGCGGTCCGCTCGTCGGGCGCGACGGCGGCTCAGGCCCCGGTGCCGGGGCCGAGGACGTCGCTCACCGGGAGCTCGGCGAGGTCGGCGAGGACCAGGCGGGCGCCGGCGACCAGGACCCGACGGTGGCGGTAGCCGGTGGGGGACGGGTCGGTCAGTACCTCCACGCAGCGGGCCTGGAGGTCGACGATCCACAGGGTCGGGATCCCGGCGCGGGCGTAGAGGGGCGCCTTGACCTCCCGGTCGAAGGCGAGGGAGGTGTCGGCGACCTCGACCACCAACAGGACGTCCCCGGCGCGGGGGGTGGTGTCGCCGGCCGGATCGGGGTGCAGCACGGCCAGGTCGGGTCGGGGCTCGGAGTGCTCGTCGAGCTCGACGGGGTTCTGGGGCCAGACGATCGCGGCGTCGCCGAGCGCGTGGACCAGCGCCGCGGTGAGCCGGGCGACGCACCAGGCGTGGCGGGCACCGATCGGTGACATCTCGACGATCTCCCCCTCGATCAGCTCGACCCGGGCGTCACCTCCGAGCACGTCACCCATGCGGTGCCACTCGTCCAGGCTGAAACGGTGCCGGGTCGGTGTGGCCACTACCGCTGCCCGGTGCCGGTGCCGGTGCCGGTGCCGGGGCCGAGGACGTCGCTGACCGGGAGCTCGGCGAGGTCGGCGAGGACCAGGCGGTCGCCGGCGACCAGGACCCGACGGTGGCGGTAGCCGGTGGGGGACGGGTCGGTCAGTACCTCCACGCAGCGGGCCTGGAGGTCGACGATCCACAGGGTCGGGATCCCGGCGCGGGCGTAGGGGGGG
>JAKABK010000410.1 GCA_021796905.1 Actinomycetes bacterium | reverse complement strand
CCAGGCGGTCCGTCACCTGCGTTCGATCATCGGCGACCTGAAGAAGATCACCCAGGCCGACTCCGCCGAGGTCTACGGCTGGGCCAAGACCCTGCAGGCCCCGGTCGGTCTCGTGGCCGAGATCGCCGAGACCGGGCGCCTGCCGGTGCCGCTGTTCTGCGCCGGTGGGATCGCCACCCCGGCGGACGCGTCGCTCGTGATGCAACTGGGCGCCGAGGCGGTCTTCGTCGGCTCCGGGATCTTCAAGAGCTCCGACCCGGCCCGTTTCGCCAGGGCGATCGTGGAGGCGACCACCCACTACGCCGAGCCGTCGGTCGTCGCCAAGGTCAGTGCCGGTCTCGGGGAGGCGATGCGGGGCGAGGACGCCGGGACGGTGGGCACCCGGCTGGCCGAGCGGGGCTGGTAGAGCGGTGCCGCCAGGTGCCGTACCCGAAGACAGTCGGTGTCCTCGCGCTCCAGGGCGATTCCTCCAACCACCTCGCCGTCCTCGCTGAGCTCGGTGTCGAGGGGGTGGCGGTGCGCACTCCCGGGGACCTGGGGAAAGTGGACGCGCTCGTGCTGCCCGGCGGCGAGTCGACCGCGATCTCGCTGCTGCTAGCCAGCTCGGGGTTGCTCGGTCCGCTGCGTTCCCGTCTGGCGGCGGGAATGCCGGCCCTCGGGACCTGCGCGGGCATGATCCTGCTCGCTCGGGAGGTCGTCGACGGCCGGGCCGACCAGGTCCATCTCGACGCTCTGGACGTCGTGGTCCGCCGCAACGCCTTCGGCCGTCAGGTCGACTCCTTCGAGGCGGACCTCCGGGTGCGGGGGATCGACGGCGCCCCGCTGCATGCCGTGTTCATCCGGGCACCGATCGTGGAGTCGGCCGGTGAGGAGGTCGAAGTGCTCGCGAGCCTCCCCGGCACCGACGGGGTCGAGCGCCCGGTCGTGTGCAGCGAGGGCCCGGTGATCGCCGCCGCGTTCCACCCCGAGCTGACCGGCGACGCCCGCCTGCACCGGTTGTTCCTGGAGCGGGCAGCGGGCTGAACCGAACACACGACCAAGGAGCCATTACATGTCCGGCCACAGCAAGTGGGCGACGATCAAGCACAAGAAGGGCGCGGCCGACAAGGCGCGCGGCAAGCTCTTCGCCAAGCTCATCCGCCAGGTCGAGGTCGCCGCTCGCGAGGGCGGTGGCGACCCCGACACCAACCCGACCCTGCGGACCATGTTCCAGAAGGCCCGCGAGGCGTCGGTGCCCATCGACACCATCGAGCGGGCGATCAAGCGGGGCACCGGCGAGCTCGAGGGGGTCCGCTACGAGCAGATCTCCTACGAGGGGTACGCACCTTGCGGGGTTGCGGTCATCGTCGAGGTCCTGACCGACAACCGCAACCGGACCGGGTCCGAGATCCGCTCGGCGTTCTCCAAGAACGGCGGCTCGATGGCCGAGCCCGGCGCGGTGTCCTGGCAGTTCGAGCGCAAGGGGGTGATCCTCGTCCCCAAGGAACCGGCCGGCCGGGGACCGGTGACCGAGGACGACTTGATGCTCGTCGTCGCCGAGGCCGGCGCCGAGGACATCACCGAGGCGGGCGACGACACCTGGGAGGTGACCACCCCGCCGACCGAGCTCAACGCGGTCCGTGCCGCGCTCGACGAGGCGGGGATCCCGACCGAGTCGACCGAGTCGACCATGGTCGCGACGACCACCGTCGCCCTCGACAGCGAGACCGACGCCAGGCGGGTCCTGCGCCTGATCGACCTGCTCGAGGAGCACGACGACGTGCAGAACGTCTACGCCAACTTCGACATCCCAGACGAGGTCCTCGAAGCGGTGGACCAGTGAGCAGCGGCGAGCGGCGGCCGGCGGGCGGGCCGGAGGCGGCAGGCGACGGTCCCGGGGTCCTGCAGCTCCCCGACCGGACCCGCCGGCCGACCAGGGGCGACCCGGCCCCGGACTTCGAGCTGCCCGGCACCGGCGGGCGCAGCTACTCGCTGGCGCAGCACCGGGGAGAGGTGGTGGTGCTGGTCTTCTACCCGGCGGACCACTCTCCGGTGTGCACCGAGCAGCTGCGTTCCTACTCCGAGGACCTCGGGCTGTTCGACGCGGTCGGTGCGACGGTGCTGTGCCTGTCACCCCAGGATGTCGCCACCCACGAGGAGTTCGCCAGGCTCCACGGGCTGCGGGTGCCACTGCTCGCCGATGTCGACAAGGCGGTCGGGCGCAGCTACGGCGTGCTCGGCCCGCTCGGGTTCTACCGCCGCTCGGTGTTCGTGGTCGGCGCCGACGGCCTGGTCCACTTCGCCCGCCGGTCGCTCACCAGCCTCACCTACATGCCGGCGGACCAGCTCGCCCGGACGGTCCGCGAGGCCACCGCCACCGGCCGCTAGGCTGCGAACACATGTTCGCTCTTGGGATCGATCCGGGACTGTCCCGTTGCGGTTACGGGGCGGTACGAGCCGAAGGGGGCCGGCTCGCGGCCGTGTCCTACGGGCACCTGTCGACCCCGCCGACCGACGGGCTCGCCGAGCGCTTGGGGGTGCTGCTAGGTGACCTCGAGGCGCTCGTCGCCGAGCTCCGC
>JAKABK010000409.1 GCA_021796905.1 Actinomycetes bacterium | reverse complement strand
ACGCCGGCTCCGGGGAGATCAACACCGAGGTCGGCGACCCGCTGGCGGCGATCGAAGCGGTCGCCGCCCGCTACGACCCGGCCAGCCACCCGGGGGTGACCATCGACCGGACCGACGGGTTGACCGTCGAGCTCGGCGGCTGGTGGTTCAACCTCCGTCCGTCCAACACCGAGCCCCTGTTGCGCCTCAACGTCGAGGCCGCCACCCCCGAGCAGTGCCGAGCGCATGTCGAGGAGATCACCACCATGCTCCAGGAACTGTCCTAGATGGGCCTCGACCCGATGCTGCTCGAGATCCTCGCCTGCCCGCAGGACAAGGGCCCGTTGCTTTACTTCGAGGACGAGCAGTCGCTGTACAACCCGCGCCTGAAGTGCCGCTACAAGGTGAGCGACGGGATCCCGGTGATGCTCGTGGAGGAGGCCGAGACCGTCGGGGACGCCGAGCACGACCGGCTCCTCGCCCAGGCCGCCGAGCGCGGGATCCGACCGACCTTCGAGGAGCGGGCGGGGGACGGCCGGTGAGCGTCACCGACACCGTCGGGATGTTCGCCCTGGCCGAGACCTGGCCGGACCAGGTGGGCGCGGCCGTCGAAGCGTCCCGAGGGCTCGAGGGTCTCCCCCGGGGCGAGGACATCGAAGCCGTGGTGGTCCTCGGCATGGGCGGCAGCGGGATGTCCGGCGACGTGCTCGCCGCGGTGTCCGCCCCGCTGGTGCCGGTGCCGGTGGTGGTGGTCAAGTCCTACGAGTGCCCGGCGTTCGTCGGGGAGAGCACCCTGGTGTTCGCGGTGTCCGCCTCCGGTGAGACCGAGGAGACGATCCAGGCGGCCTCGGACGCAGCGGTCGCCGGCGCCCGGATGGTCGTGGTCACCGGCGGTGGGGAGCTCGGCCGGCTGGCGACCGCCTGGGGCGCCCCGACGGTGCCGGTCCCCCCCGGGATCCCCCAGCCGCGCGCTGCTCTCGGCTCGATGGCGATCCCACCCCTGGTGGTGCTCGAGGAGATCGGGCTGCTCCGGGGCGGATCGCACTGGGTGGACGAGGCGGTCGAGCAGCTGACCCGCCGGCGGGACCAGCTGGCGACGGCCGGGGACACCAGTCCGGCGGCGGAGGTCGCCCGGCGGATCGGGACCCGGGTGCCGGTCGTCCACGGAGGCGGCGCGGTCGGAGCTGCCGCAGCCCTGCGGTGGCGGACCCAGGTGCACGAGAACGCCAAACGGCTCGCTTTCGCGTCGGCCGAGCCGGAGGTCTGCCACAACGAGGTCGTCGGGTGGGCGGGGGCCGACGGTGACCTCGGGGGGACGCTGGCGCTGGTCAACCTCCGCCACGACGGCGAGCACCCGCAGGTCGTCCGACGCTTCGAGCTGGTCTCGGAGCTGGTCGGCAAGGTGACCGACGTGATCGTGGTTCGCGCCGAGGGCGACGGCGACCTCGCCCAGCTCCTCGACCTGGTGATCTTCGGTGACTACGTGTCGTTGTGGCTCGCCGCCGGAGCCGGTGTCGACCCGGGACCGGTGGAGGTGCTCGCAGAGCTCAAGCGCCGGTTGGCCGACTAACCTCGCTCCCGAGGGTCCCGACGGGTCTGTGGTTGCAAGTCGAGGCCAGTCGCAGGCGAAACGATCCACGTAAGGCGACTCTTGGTCGTCGAGCACGGTGCGGCTTAGGGGTAAGCCCTGCCTCCCGGCGGGACCATCCAGGCCCCCCGGGGGAGACGACCCGACGTGGGCCGATGGGGGCGCAGGGCGAGAGCCGCCGCCTCCACCCACCACGGTCGCAGCAGGCGAGTGTGGGGTCGAAGACCAGGTCAGCCGCCGGGACCCTCACCGCCGGTAACGGCGCGTCGGCCGCGCCGGTCCGCTCCGGCACGGCGAGGGGCAAGACCCGCCGCCGCGCGTAGCCGGCGGGTACGCTCAGCGCGTGGACGGCTCGGAGCGGCGGGGCTCGGCGGCGCCGGCGGACCCGGTCCCCGCCGGCCCGTCGGAGCCGGGGGTGCTCCGGGTGCTCATCGCGGACGAACAGCAGCTGTTCCGTAGGGGGCTGTATGTCGTCCTCGGCTCCGAGGAGCAGATGGAGGTGGTCGGCGAGGCAGGCGACGCGGACACCGCCGCGTCGCTCGCGGCGGCGTTGGCGCCAGACGTGGTCCTGATCGACGTGCGGATGCCGGGGGGCGGGGGCGCAGCCATCCGCAGGATCCGGGAGCTGGTGCCCGGCACCCGGATCCTCGTGCTCACCGCTAGCGACGACGACGCGGACCTGTACCGGGCGATCGAAGCGGGCGCCAACGGCTACCTGCTCAAGGAGATAACCGTCGAGGAGGTCGCCGCGGCGGTCAGGGAGGTCGTGGCCGGACGCTCGCCGATCTCGCCGCCGATGGCGTCGAAGCTGATCGAGGAGTTCGGTGCCCTCGCCCGTCGGGCGGCGCGAGCCGAGATGGAGGACCCGGTCCTCACCGCCCGGGAGGTCGAGGTGCTCCGCCTCGTCGCCGGGGGGCGGACCAACCGGCAGGTGGCGGCCGAGCTGTTCATCTCGGAGAACACCGTGAAGAACCACGTCCGCAACATCTTGGA
>JAKABK010000408.1 GCA_021796905.1 Actinomycetes bacterium | reverse complement strand
TGGAGCTGGGTGCGGTGCTCAGGCTCGCCGCTGGCGGCGCCTGGGTCGGGTGGGCGCCCGGCGGCAGGATCGCCAGGCGGAGCAGGTAGCGGGCCAGGGCGAGGGCGTCGGCGCGGCTGTGGACCGCCGTGGTGGTCGGGTCGGGGACCGAACCGGTGGGCGACGACGGGTTGGTCGACGCAGCGGTCCCGGTCCGGACCCCGGTGCCCGACCCGCAGCCGGCGAGCAGGACGGCGGCCGTGACCGCGGCAAGCAGGGTTCGGCGCAGCAGGTTCATGATCGTTGGACGGTGTGGCCGGCGGTGTGGTTCCCCAGACCATCCGGGAGAGCAACGTGCCGGCCGGGGACAGGACCCGGGCGACCTCGGCCTAGACGGGCGCCGGCGAGGGCGGCGTTGGGCGGCCGGAGTTGGTGGCCGCGAGCCACCCGGGCTGGCGGTCCGCCCGCCGGAGCGCCCACGACCACACCTCCCCGCCGTCGGCCTGCAGGTCGAGGGCCGCGGGGGCGGCGCCGAGGCGTTCGGCCAGCGGCGAGGCGTACCCCAACGAGGGACGCTGCTCGGTGCTCCGCCCCGCGAACCACGGGAAGTCCCAGCCCTCGACGGGCGCTGCTACGCCATCGGCGATCAGCGCCTCCGCATCCGTCCCGCCGGGGTGCCGGGCTCCTGGCAGGTCGGCAAGCGCATCGACACGGGACCTCCACATCGGGTGAGCGTCGGGGTGGCGCAACGATCGCCAGAGGCGGGGTGGCACCGAGACGAGTCCCCCGGTGCCGGCGCCCGACAACAACCGGCCCGCTGCCGGTCGGTACGAGGGCGATCGGACACGGCAAGCCCCCGGCCGCAAACCGCAGATGCGGTCGAGCGAGCAGAGCGCCCCACGGGTCCGTGGGGGCGTCGGTGCGCAGCGCTACTCGCGCTGGAGCGAGAGCGCCAGCCCGGGGAAGGGGAACGAGGGGAGAAAGGCGACCGCTCCGACGCCCGGGAGCGGCACGCGACCCTTGCCGCTGCATCGGAAGGCGACGATCCCAGCATCGACGATGCCTGTCCTCAGAGCCATCGGCGGAGGAACGGCCCCAGGCGCACACGCCCGATAGCGTGCCGGCGATGGCAGCGGAGGTCGACGCCAGCCGGTCTCCGATCGGGCGCATGACCACCCCTGAGGGGATCGCCGATCCGTACCCGATCTTCGACGAGCTGCGCTCGGAGCGGCCGGTGTGCCGTGACGACGTCTACGGAGTGTGGGTGTGCACCCGCCACTCGGCCGTCCAGCAGGTCCTGTCCGACCCGACGGTCTCGTCGCGGAGGTCCGAGGCGTACTGGGATCCGGATCGGCTGCCGGCGGAGATCCGCGCCACCGCCCATGCGGTCTACTCCGCCCTCGGTCAGCGAATGCTCATGCAGGACCCGCCGGAGCACACCGCGACCCGCAAGGTCATGGGCGCTGCCTTCGGCAAGCGGGCCGTCGCCCTGCTCCGCCCACGCGTCGCCGACCTGGTCGACGAGCTGCTGGCGCCGGTCGCGGCCGGGGGCAGCATCGATGTGGTCGCCGACCTGGCCGTCCCCCTGTCGATCCGGACGATCGCCGAGGTCCTCGGCGTCCCCCACGACGACATCGGCCGGATCGAGGGCTGGGCCGAGGACTTCGCCACCACCAAGGACGTCCGCCCCGGCGAGGTCGACCGGGAAGCCGCCGCGCTGCGGGGGGTGGAAGCACTGCTCGAGTACCTCGGTGACCTCGTCGGGCGGACCCGGGCGGGCCCGGTACGCGACGACGTGCTGGGGCTCGTGGTCGGCGCCGCCGACGCGGCGGGACCACACGATGACGCCCGCCTCGCCGCCAACCTTGCCGGGTTGCTGGTCGGGGGACACGACACCACCACCGGCCTCGTCTCCACCGGGCTGCTGTCGCTGTTGCGTTTCCCCGCGGAGCTGGCCGTCCTGCAGCACGACCCCGAGCTGGTGGTCCCGGCGATCGAGGAGCTGCTCCGCTTCGAGAGCCCCGCCCAGTGGATCCTCCGCACCACGACCCGGGAGATGGACCTCGAGGGGTGCGTGATCGGCCCGGGCCAGCTCGTCGGGCTGTTCCTGGGCGCTGCCAACCGGGACCCCGCGGTGTTCGCGCAACCGGCACGCCTCGACGTCCGGCGTCGGCCCACCCAGCACTTCGCGTTCGGGCGCGGCCGTCACCTCTGCGTGGGCGCCCCGCTCGCCCGCATCGAGGCGGAGCTGGCCCTGTCGGCACTGGTGACCCGCTACCGCGGCATCGAGCCAGCCGGGACGGCGCCGGTGTGGAAACCCAATTTCGCCCAGCGGGGCCTCGCCCGTCTGGAGGTCCACCTCGTCGGTCGCTGATGCCCGGTCCGCGACCAGCACGCCCCGGTTGCGTCACCCGGTCCGGGTCGGTCGGGCGTCAGCGTCGAGGGCAGGATCGGGTAGGGAGCTCCGCCGAGCTGATGTCCTGGCGGTGGTTGCTGCCGGGGGGTCCTGGTCATAGCCGGACCACCCCGGTGATCTCGGAGCGCGAGCAGTGACTGACCACGCGGCGACGGTCACCCCGTGA
>JAKABK010000016.1 GCA_021796905.1 Actinomycetes bacterium | reverse complement strand
GCCCGAGCCGCCGACGAGCCGGGCGCCGACCCGGCGCCCGGCTGCACCGAACGCTCGGCGAGCTCGCCGGGGTGCGACGTGGTATCGACCGCGACAGCCGCGCTCGACCGCGCGACACCGCTCGCCACGGGCGCCGAGAGCTCGGCTCCACCGCCGGAGCGACCGGCCGGTCCCGGGTCCGCGGGCGCGACGCCGGGCGGGGGCGGAGCGACCAGGAGCAGGGGTGCCGACGGGGCGGGCGGACCGGGCGGTGCCGATCGCCCGGCGGTCGGCCCCGCAGCGCCCCCTTCGACAGCCGGTACCCTCGGGTGGCCCGGGACGCCGACGCTCGTCGGATCGGGGTCCGGGCCGCGGACCTCGGAGTGCGACAGCGGGACGAGCGGGAGCGGGTCGGGCGCCGGCAGACGGGGGATCAGCCGGCGCAGCGCTGCGGCCAGCTCGGCGGCGTCGGGTCGGTCTTCGGGATCGGGGGCGCCGGCCGCCCGGAGCACCTCGGCGAGCGGCCCGGCAGCCTCCCCGACCTCGATCGAACGTCCGACCCGGGCCATGAGGGTCCCGAAGGTGGTGTCCACCCCGAAGGGCACCACCCCGGTGGTCGCCTCCGTGAGCACCAGGGCGAGGGCGTAGACATCGGCGCGCGGCCCGAGCGACTGGCCCTGGATCTGCTCGGGCGCTGCGTAACGCGCGGTGCCGAGGATCGCACCGGCCGGCTCGGTCCAGGCTGCCTCGGCGAGCGCCCGGGCAAGACCGAAATCGGCGACGGTGACCCGGCCGTCACCGTCGAAGAGCAGGTTCGCCGGTTTCACGTCCCGGTGGACCAGGCCGTGCTGGTGGGCGTGATCGAGGGCCGACGCCGCCTCGTAGCCGACCGAGGCCGCCTGCGCCGGGGTGAGGCGACCTCCCTGGTCGAGCAGGCTGCGAAGGCTGCCGCCCTCCAACAGCTCGCTCACGAGGTACGGGTCGCCGTCGTCCTCCCCCCAGTCGTAGATCCGCAGGATGTGGCGGTGCTCGAGGGCCGCCACGACCCGCGCCTCGGCCTGGAAGCGGCGGAGGAACACGACGTCGCCGGCGAGCCCGGGACGCAGCACCTTGACCGCCACCCGCCGGCCGAGGACCTTGTCCTCGGCCACGAAGACGTGGGCGCTGGCGCCGGTGCCGATCGCCCGGCCCAGGTAGTAGCGTTCGGACAGGACCCGTCCCACCGAGTCGGTGATCCACGACGAGGCCACGCCCCCGAACGCTAGCTGTGGGACGGCCCGAAGTGGGGAATGCCCGCCGGCCCGGCCCGTCGGCGTCACCGTGGCTCACCCCCTGGTCGGTACCTCCCCGGTCTCGAGCAGTGATGCCAGGTCGGCCTCGTCGAGCACCGGTACCCCGAGCTCGGCCGCCTTGGCGAGCTTCGCCGCCCCCGGATCGGAACCGGCGACGAGCGCGGAGGTCCGCTTCGAGACGCTCCCTGGTGCCTTCCCGCCCCGAGAGGTGATCGCCGCCTCGGCCTCCTCCCGGGACCACCCTTCCAGGGTCCCGGTCACCACGATCGACTTGCCGGCGAGGACCTGGGGTAGCTCGGGGCCCGAGCGGCCCTCGAAGTTGACCCCCGCGGCCCGCAGCCGTTCGACCACCTCCCGGTTGCGTCCCAGTGCGAGGAAGCCCTCGACGCTCGCGGCGATGACCGGGCCGACCCCTTCGACCGCGGCCATCTCCTCGACCGAGGCCGACAGGATCCGGTCGAGGTGCCCGAAGGCGGCAGCCAGCGACTGGCTGCCGGTGGTGCCAAGGTGACGGATCGACAGGCCGACCAGCAGGTTGGCCAGCGGACGGGCCCTGGAAGCGTCGATCGCCGCCGCCAGGTTGGCCACCGAGGTCTCCCCCCAGCCCTCCAGGGCGCCGACCGCCTCGAGGTCCAGCTCGTAGATGTCCGCGACGTCGCGCAGCAGCCCGGCACGAGCGAACTGCGCGACGCTGCGCTCCCCCAGGTGCTCGATGTCCATCGCCCCCCGGGAGGCGAAGTGGGCGATCCGCTGGACCCGCTGGCCGGGACAGTCGAGGTTGACGCAGAAGGTGTCGCTCTCGCCCTCCAGTCTCACGAGGCGCTGCCCGCAGACCGGGCAGTTGGTCGGGAAGCCCCAGCGCGCCAGACCGTCTGGTCTCCGGGAGAGGACCGGGCCGCGCACCTCGGGGATCACGTCGCCCGCCCGACGGACCACAACCGTGTCCCCGGGGCGCACGTCCTTGGCCACCACCTGGTCCTCGTTGTGCAGCGTCGCCATCGATACCGTCGCGCCACCGACGACCACCGGCTCGAGGACCGCGAACGGCGTCGCCTTGCCGGTACGACCGATCGACACCATGATGTCGCGCAGGAGGGTGGTGCGCTCCTCGGGGGGGAACTTGTAGGCGATCGCCCAGCGCGGCGCCCGCGACGTCGCCCCGAGCTCCCGTCGCTGCGCCAGGTCGTCGACTTTCACCACGACCCCGTCGATCTCGTAGTCGAGACGGTGCCGGTCGGCTTCCCAACGCTTGCAGTAGGCGTCGACCTCCTCGAGGCTGCCGAGCAGCTCGACGTTCGGGTCGACCGGGAACCCCAGCTCCCGCAGCCAGTCGAGGCTCCGGCTGTGGCGCTCGAAGCTCGGGCCGCCCTCGAGCCCACCCACCTGGTAGGCGCAGAACCCCAGCTCGCGCGAGGCGGTCACCGTAGGGTCCTTCTGGCGCAGGGACCCGGCCGCGGCGTTGCGGGGGTTGACGAAACCGCGGGCGCCCGCTCGGAGCTGGCGGGAATTGAGCGCTTCGAACGCCGGCACGGTCATGTAGATCTCGCCGCGTACCTCGAGCACCTCGGGGGCCGGCGACGCCAGCGCCTTCGGCACCGCTCCCACGGTGAGCACGTTGGCGGTGACGTCCTCGCCGACGGTCCCGTCGCCCCGGGTGGCGGCCCGGACGAGCCGGCCGCGCTCGTAGAGCAGGCTCATCGCCAGACCATCCACCTTCGGCTCACAGGTGAAGCGGACCTCGCCGGTCACGTAGCGCTGCATGCGCCTGCCCCAGGCGAGCAGCTCGTCGTAGCTCGTGGTCTTGTCGAGCGACATCATCGGCGTCCGGTGGCGGACCTCGGCGAAGGTCGCCGAGGTCCCGCCACCGACCTGACGCGTCGGTGAGTCCTCGGTGACCAACTCGGGGTGCCCGGTCTCGATCGCCTGGAGCTCGGCGACCAACGCGTCGAACTCGGCGTCGGGGATCTCCGGCGCGTCGAGCACGAAGTAGCGCTCCGAGTGGTACCGGATCAGCTCCCGTAGCTGCACGGCCCGGGCTCGGAGCCCCTTCGCCTCTCCCGGCCGCTCGGCGGCAGGCATCCTCCGACGATACCGGGGGTCGGCGGCACCGTGCCTGGAAGCCGGTGGGCGCGGACGACAGAATGCCGCCCGTGTCGCGTGCCCCGACCGGCAGCCCGGTGCCGACGTCGTCAGCGGCGGGCCGCGGCGAGGTGACCGGCCCGGCGTCCTCCGACCCTGGTGGTCGCCTCTACCGCCGGAGAGGCCCGCGGCTGTTGCTGGCCACTGCGGCGGTCGCGACCGGCCTGGCCCTCTCGGGGGCCGTCGACTCGGTGAGGATCGACGGGGGGCCGCTGATGTGGGTCGCGGTCTCGCTGGCGGTCGTCCTCGCCGTGGTCGACCTCGCCACCCGGCCGGCCCGGTGGTGGATCCGCCGCGCGCCGTGGGTGTCGTTGGCGACCACCGCTGTGGTCGTCGGCGCCTGGCAGTGGCTGCGGTCCTCCGGGCTCACCGGCGACAGCTCCTACCCGGCCGGGTTCGTCGTGGCCGCCTGGCTGGCGCTGTTCACGCTCGGAGCGGGTCTCAGCGGGGCACATCCCGCCCGTCGGGGTGTCGCCGCCGCCCGGGCCCTGAGCGGTCCCGCCGCGATCGTCGCCGTGTTCGTCTGGATCAACGCGTTCTACGGGTACTGGCCGACCGCCGGCGCCCTGCCCGGCGACCCCGTCCCCGGGCAGGTCTCCGCCGCCAAGATCTCCACCGAGCTCGCCGGCTACCGCGAGCGGCCGGGCGGCCACCCGCACCCAGCGCTGCCGGGCGGCTACCCGCACCCCGTGCGGCCGGGCGTGCGCCGACCGACAGCGAGGACCAGCGCCGAGGAGGCCAGTTTCGGCCCGGTGGACATCCCCGGCCGTTCCGTCGGCTTCAGGGCTGCCGGCGCCTACCTGTGGCTCCCCCCGGACTGGTCGTCGGTGCGCCACACCAACCTCCCGGTGATCGTGACCCTGACCGGGATCCCGGGCCGCGCGCTCAACTGGGCGTGGGCAGGTGGGGCGGTCGGGATCTCCGACGCCTGGGCCGCCGCCCACCACGGCCAGGCGCCGCCGGTACTGATGCTCGAGCAGAACGGTGCAGCGCAGAACGACACCGAGTGCCTGGACAGCCGGGAGGGCAACGCCTTCAGCTACCTCACCCGGACCGTTCCCGCCTGGATCACCCGCAGGCTCGGCATCGCCCACGACCCGAGCCGTTGGGGCCTGGTCGGCTTCTCCGAGGGGGGCACCTGCGCGCTCTTGCTGTCGGTGCTCCGGCCCCACCTGTTCGGTCGGTTCATCGACATCGCCGGCGACGCCGCCCCAGACTTCGGGCCCGGCGGACGGCTCAGCCTGCAGGTCCTCTACAACGACAACCGAGCCGCCGAAGCGGCGCACGACCCCGAACGGCTCATGAGGACCCACCGCTATCCCGGCCTGGACGGCTGGTTCGCCACCGGGCTGCAGGACCCGGTCCACAACCACCTGGAACCGCTGCTCGCCGCCGAGGCGCGAAGAGCGGGCATGGAGGTCCACACCTACTGGGCGCCCGGTGGGCACACCTGGACCTTCGCCCAGCAGGCCTTCCGGCACTCCTACCCGGGGTTCGTCCGGACCCTGTACGCCGGCCCGGGATCCCCGGGGGCCGCGCTGGGGCGCACATGTCGTGGGTGGGTACGTCAGGGCCGGTGCGCTCCGAGGCCGACGCCGGCCGACCGCTGCGCCCGCAGGGGTGCCCGAGCGCTGTCCACCGGCCGGCGGTCCGTCGTCGGCGCGTCGAGCGCAACCTGACAGCCGCCGAGCCGAGCCGGCCCTGACGACCCTGACAGCCCGACGCTCCGGGCGCCCCGGCGTCGACCACTACCCCTGGGGAAGAGCCCCCGAGGGCTCGGACCTGGCCGTCCCGCCGCCGACCACCAGCTCCCCTCGGTACGCAACGACGCTCTGGCCGGGAGCGACCCGCCGGGAGGGACGCTCCCAGACCACCCGGCCGGCCGCCGGCGGGTGACCCGGCGGTGAGGGGTCCGGCTCCCACCTGCCGGCCATGGGCGTGCCGTGGGCGCTGCACTGGACCCAGAGACGCTCCCCCGCCGTCGGTGGGGCGCCGACCCAGCTGAGGCCGTCGAGCGCGACCTGAGAGCAGAGCAGCTCGTCGGCGCCACCCACGGTGACCACCCCCCGGGAGCGGTCGACGGCAACGGCGTAGCGCCGCTCGCCCGCCGGGAGCAGACCGCCCGGGTTGCCGAGGCCGCGCCGCTGCCCCAGGGTCACCAGCTCGACGGCATCCACCCGACCCACCTGCCTGCCGCGAGCGTCTACGACCGTGCCGGGCCGCAGTCCGATCCGCTCCCGGAGGAAACCGGCCCGACCCCCCGGGCCGCTCACGAAGCAGACATCCTGGCTGTCGGGTTTGGCGGCGGTCCGGAGACCGATGTCAGCAGCCCGGGACCGGACCTCGGCCTTGGTCATCTCACCGACCGGGAGCAGCACCCGGGGGAGCTCGACCTGGCCGAGCATGTGCAGCACATAGGACTGGTCCTTGGCCCGGTCCACCCCCCTGGCGAGGGCCCAGGAGCCCCCGGGGTTCCCGGGTGCCCCGGGGGGCAGCACCCGGGCGTGGTGGCCGGTGGCGATGGCGTCGAAACCGAGCTGGTCGGCCCGACGCCAGAACCGGTCGAACTTCAGGTGCCGGTTGCACTCGACGCACGGGTTGGGGGTCGCGCCGGCCGCGTGGTCCGCCACGTAGGGCTCGACGACCCGGGCTTCGAAATCGGCGGTGAAGTTGAACACGTGGTGCACCACGCCGAGCTGGTCGGCGACAGCGCGGGCGTCCTCCACGTCGGCGACGCTGCAGCAACCCGAGCTGGAAGGGCCCGCCCACAGCTTCATCGTCGCCCCGACCACCTCGTGGCCGGCCTCGAGCGCCGACAAGGCGGCCACCGAGGAGTCGACACCGCCGGACATGGCGACGAGCACCCGCATCATCGAGCTCCCGGCGCCGAACCCGTCGAGATCGGGACGGGACCGTCGGGGGAGCCCCGGAGGAGCTGGGTGACCGCCGCCGGGACCGCTCCGAGGGCCAGGTCCACCTCCGCGTCGGTGGTGCCCGGGCCGAGGGTGAGGCGCAGGCTGCCGAGAGCCTGCCGTTCGGGTACCCCCATGGCGAGCAGGACGTGGCTGGCGTGCAGGGCACCCGACGCGCAGGCGGAACCAGCCGAGGCGCACACGCCGGCGTCGTCGAGCAGGACCAGCAGGGCCTCGCTCTCGACGCCCTCGATGCACAAATGGGCGAACCCCGGAGCGATCGCGGTCCCGGTCGGGACCGTCGCCGACGCCCCGGGGACCGAGGCGAGCAGACCGGCGACCAGCCGGTCACGGCGTGCGCCCACCGCCACCGAGGCGACCGCCCGCCCGGAGTCGGCGGCCCGGGCGGCTGCGGCCGCCCCGACGATCCCAGCCACGTTGTGGGTCCCACCCCGCCGCTCCCGCTCCTGGCCCCCGCCGGCGACCACCGCGGCGAGCGCAACGCCGTCGCGCACCACCAGCGCGCCGACCCCTTGCGGCCCACCCCACTTGTGGGCGCTCACGCTGACCAGGTCGGCGCAGCCGGCCGCGCTCGCCAGGTCGAGCCACTCGAGCGCCTGCACGGCATCGGTGTGGAGGACCGCGTCGGGTGCCCGCCGGTGGACCAGGTCGGCGGCGGCGGCGAGCGGCTGGATGGTGCCGACCTCGTTGTTGACCAGCATCACCGACACGACCGAGACCTCGGGGTCGAGCGCCTCGGCGAGAGCCTCCAGGTCGACCAGGCCGTCCCTGCCGGCGGGAACCTCCCGCACCGGGACCCCGGCGCCGGCGGCCGCTGCCCGCAGCGCGGCGTGCTCGATGGCGGAGGTCACGACCACCCCGGGCGGGCGCCCGGACCGCCGGCGGGCCTCGATCACCCCGCGGACCGCGAGGAGGTCGGACTCGGTCCCGCCCCCGGTGAAGACGACCTCGCCGGGGTCGGCCCCGAGGATCTCGGCCAGTGATCCCCTCGCGTCCTCCACCGCCCGCCGGGCTCGGCGGGCGACACCGTGGCTCCCCGACGGGTTGCCGAACAGGTCGGTCAGCCACGGGATCATCGCCTCCGCTGCCTCGGGGCGGGGAGGCGACGTCGCCGCATGGTCGAGGTAGGCGAGCACCTCCTGCAGGGTACCGGAGGGCCCCGAAGCCGCCCCCGGGCTGTCCGCGGACCCGCCGGCCTACCGGTCCCGCGGACGCCTGGGGAGACGCGCGTAGCAGCCCCCCCGACGGCGCTAGCGTTCCGACGTGCGCTTCGTACCCCCCGAGCCCGTCGCCGACCCACCCGAGCCTGCTCCCGCCCCCCGGCGATGAGCCAGCTACGACTGGACCCGCTCACCGGCCGGTGGGTGGTGATCGCCGCCGAACGCCTCGAGCGGCCCTCGGCGTTCCAGACCCGCCGCCTCCCCGTGGAGGACGACCCGGACCGCCCTTGCCCGTTCTGCCCGGGTAGCGAGGACCTCGACCCCTCGTCGCTCGAGACCGGCGGCCCCGACGGGACCTGGCAGGTGAGGATCGTGGCGAACCGCTACCCGGCCTTCAGCGGCTCGGACCCGATGGTCGTGACCCACCTCGGACCGGTGTTCACCCAGGCGCCGGCGAGCGGGGTCCACGAGGTCTTCGTGATCACCCCCGAGCACGACGCGACCTGGGCGGACCTCTCCGACGA
Organism: Actinomycetes bacterium; assembly: GCA_021796905.1. Classification (GTDB taxonomy): domain Bacteria; phylum Actinomycetota; class Acidimicrobiia; order Acidimicrobiales; family Palsa-688; genus JAKAQB01. The sequence continues at coordinate 6,019 of JAKABK010000016.1, read as the reverse complement.
CCAGGCGGGCCTGGTGATGATGGCGCTGCGGGACCGGATGGCCCAGCACTCCTCCATACCCGGGTTGCGCTACAGCCAGGCGGTGGTCAACCGGGGCCGGGAGGCGGGCGCCTCCATCGAGCATCCCCACGGGCAGCTGCTGTCGATGCCGTTCATCCCGGGCGAGACCGCCAACGAGATGGCCGGTTTCGCCCGGTTCCGGGGGAACTGCCTGCTGTGCGCGGTCACCGAGGCCGAGGAGGACGTGCGTCACCGGCTGGTCTACGCCGACGAGCGGGTCGTGATCGTGAGCCCGTTCTGGAGCGGCAGCCCGTACGAGATGTTGATCATCCCCCGCACCCACCACCCCCACCTCTACGAGTCCGCCGAGGAGGACCTGTCGGCCACCGGTAGAGCGGTTCGCATCGCCCTCCAGGCCCTGCGCGCCCGGCTGGGTGACGTCGCATACAACCTGCTGTTCCACTCGGCTCCCTACCGCTTGAGCGGCGAGCACCACTGGCACATCCACCTCCTCCCCCAGGTGACGACCAGGGGTGGCTTCGAGCTCGGTTCCGGGGTGCTGATCAACGTGGTCCCCCCCGAGCTCGCCGCCGACGAGCTGCGCGCCGAGGTCGCCGCCCCCGCCTGAGCGTCCCCGGGCCCGTGCCGGTCGGCCCCGGGGAGCTACCGGTCGGTTTCGGGCACCAGCCAGAGCACGCCGAGAGGCGGCAGGGTCAGCGGAGCGGAGAACGGCTGGCCGTGCCAGCCCTCGGGCTCTGCGTACAACCCTCCGCCGTTGCCGACCCCGCTCCCACCCCACTGCGCGGCGTCGGTGTTGAGCAGCTCCCGCCACCGGCCCGGTAACGGCAGACCGACCCGGTAGCCCTCGTGGGGCGTCGGGGTGAGGTTGGCGACACAGGCGAGCACCGGGGGCGGAGCGGCCGGCTCGGGCCGAGCCGGCCAGGAGGGGGGCTCGGCCGCGGCGGCCTCTGCGAGCGGCCGCTCGGGACGCTTACGGAGGAACGACAAGACGCTGTGGGCGGCGTCGCCGGCGTCGATCCAGGCGAACCCGGCGGGACTGAAGTCGTCCTCCCACAACGCCGGCTGCCCCCGCTGCAGCCGGTTCAGCTCGCCGAGCAGGTCCCCGAGCCGGCGGTGGTCGGCCCAGTGGTCCCGGATCCACCAGTCCAGCTCCCGGTCGGGGTCCCACTCGCCCTCGGGGGCGAGCTCGGCTCCCATGAACACCAGTTGCTTACCGGGGTGCGCCCACATCCAGGCGTACAACGCCCGGAGGTTGGCGAGCTGCTGCCAACGGTCGCCGGGCATCTTCGCCAGCAACGACCCCTTCCCGTGGACCACCTCGTCGTGCGACAAGGGCAGGACGAAGTTCTCCGACCAGGCATAGACCAACCCGAAGGTCAGCTCGCCCTGGTGGTAGGAACGGAAGATCGGGTCGGTGGAGAAGTAGTCGAGGGTGTCGTGCATCCAGCCCATGTTCCACTTGAACCCGAAACCGAGCCCACCGAGGTAGGTGGGTCGGGACACCCCCGGCCAGGCGGTCGACTCCTCGGCGATGACCGTCGCGCCGGGGAACGACCCGAACACGGCTTCGTTGACCTCTTTCAAGAACGCGACCGCCTGCAGGTTCTCCCGCCCGCCGAACTCGTTCGGGAGCCACTCCCCCGCCTTGCGCGAGTAGTCGAGGTAGAGCATCGAGGCGACGGCGTCCACCCGGAGCGCGTCGATGTGGTACTGCTCGATCCAGTACAAGGCGTTGGCCACGAGGAAATTGCGGACCTCGTTGCGCCCGAAGTTGAACACGAGCGTTCCCCAGTCGGGGTGGCTGCCTCGGCGGGGGTCGTCGTGCTCGTAGAGGGCGGTGCCGTCGAAGCGTGCCAGGGCGAACTCGTCGCGGGGGAAGTGCGCCGGCACCCAGTCGACGATCACCCCGATACCCCGCCGGTGCAGGGCGTCGACCAGCGCCCGGAAGTCGTCGGGGGAACCGAAGCGCGACGTCGGGGCGTAGTAGCCGGTCACCTGGTAGCCCCACGAGCCGGAGAACGGGTGCTCGGCTACCGGCATCAGCTCCACGTGGGTGAACCCGAGGGTCGCCACGTGCTCGGGGAGCTGCTCGGCGAGCTCCCGGTAGTCGAGCGGGCGGCGGCCACCCGATCCGTCGTCGGTGTAACGCCACGACCCGAGGTGGAGCTCGTAGACCGACATCGGCGAACGCAGCAGGTCGACCCGGGAGCGGGCCTCGAGCCAGTCCCCGTCGGTCCACTCGTACGCCGGCGGCGCGGTCACCACCGAGGCGGTCGCCGGCGGGACCTCGGCCGAGAAGGCCATCGGGTCGGCCTTGAGCACCAGGCGGTTGTCGGCGGTCACCAGCTCGTACTTGTAGCGGGCGCCGGGAGCGACGCCCGGGACGAACAGCTCCCACACCCCGCTCGCGCCGAGCGAGCGCATCGGGTGGAGACGTCCGTCCCAGCTGTTCCAGTCGCCGACCACCCGCACCGCTTTGGCGTTGGGTGCCCAGACCGCGAAGGCGGTGCCGTCCATGCCCGAGTGCCGCCCGGGGCGGGCTCCGAGCACCTCCCAGAGCCGGCGGTGACGGCCCTCCCCGAACAGGTGCAGGTCGAGGTCGCCGAGGGTCGGCCACACCCGGTAGGGGTCGTCGACGCGTACCGTCCAGGCCCCTTCCTCCCGGGGGTAGTCCACCTCGAAGTGGTACGCGCCGACCGACTCGGCGATCTGGCCCTCCCAGAGCCCGGCGGGGTGCACCAGGCGCATCTCGGAGGCGCCTCGGCGCTCACCGTGCTCCGCCGGGGTCCCCTCGACGGTGCCGGGCACCGCCCGCACCGCCGACGCGTTGGGCCGGAAGCAGCGCACCGTGCCCCCGTGGCGGCCGAGCACCCGGTGGGGATCGCCGTGGCGTCCGGTGGCGATCAGCTCGAAGGCGCGCCGCTCCTCGCCCTCGGAGGTGGGCACCGGGGGGGCGGTGGCTCCGGGCGCGACAGGTTCGGGGACGTCGAGCATGTAGGACTCCTACCCAGCGAGGCGGTCGGTGATCCGTCGGAGAGCGGCCTGGGGGATCGGGACCCACGTCGGGCGGTAGCTGCGCTCGTAGTCGAGCTCGTAGAGCGCTTTGTCGAGCGCGAAGGCGTCGAGGACCAGCCCGCGGTCGCGCTCTGCTGGCAGGAGGGCGACGACGCCCGGCTCGGAGAGGTACCCCTCGACGAAAGCCGCCGAATTGTGCGCCGCCCACGACCGGGCAGCGTTCGCCGAGCCCTCCGCATCCGCTCCGCGCTCGCCGAGCGCGACGTGCGCGGCGTAGTCGAAGCTGCGCAGCATGCCGGCGGCGTCCTTGAGCGGCGAGGTCGGGGCGAGGCGCTCCTCCTTGGGCCGGGCCGGCTCCCCTTCGAAGTCGAGCACGTACCAGCCGTCGTCGGCGCGCATCGTCTGACCGAGGTGGAAGTCGCCGTGGACCCGCAGCGCCGGCCCCGGATCGTCGACCCGTCGTAGACGGACGAGGGCGGCGTCAGCCTTCCCCCGCTCGACGAGCCCATCGCCGACGGCCCGGGCGAGGCGGTCCGAGACCGACGACAACAGTTGCTCCCAGCCGCCCCCGGAGAGGCGGAGCGTGTCGGTCCCGAACGCCTCGGCCATCGCGACGTGCATCCCGGCGGTCACCGACCCCAGGCGGCGGGCCTCCATCGAGAAGTCCCCCCCGGCCGCGGCGGGGTCGTCGCCACCCGAGTTGTAGAAGTCCCTGAGCGAGGTGATCGCCAGCGCCCAGCCCTCCGAGCCGCCGGCCAGGTAGCGCTGGGCGAAGGCGAGGTCGAGGTCCCCCGAGCGCCACACCCCGAACGGCTGGGCCACGTGGCGGAACCCGACCCGGGCGAGCGCGGTGGTGACCTCCACGTCTGGGTTACGGCCGGCGACGAGCCGGCGGAACAGCTTGACGATCACCCGGTCGTCGTAGACCAGCGAGGTGTTGGACTGCTCGGCGCCGACGGGCCGCACCCGGGTCGCCGACTCCACCCCCCCGGTGACGATCGGCAGCAGCTCGCGCGCCAGTTCGGGGTCGACGGTCGCGTCGTAGAGGAGCCGGCCGTCGACCCCGGCGATCATCGCGTCGCCGTGCCCCTGGAGGAAATCGGTGGGCTCCCCCACCGGTCGCTCACCGACCAGGACCTGGTAGCGGCTCCCGGCGGCTTCGACCAGCGCCAGGTACAAGCGGCGGGAGCCCCCCCCGGTGCTGCACAGCTCCCGGGTCTCGAGCACCCCGACCCCGGCCGGGTCGAGGTCCCCGGGCCCGGCGTACCACCGCTGGCGGGCGAGGTAGGGGGCGAGCAACCGGCCGAGGTCGTCTGGGAGCGAGGGCGTTGGGGTCATGGGAACCTGGGTTCAAGGGTCGGTGAGCTGGAACCAGTAGAAGCCGTAGGGGGCGAGGGTCACGAAGTAGGGCAGCTCCCCGATCGCGGGGAACGGGACCCGTCCGAGCAGCTCGACGGGCACCTTGCCCTGCCAGCGTTGCAGCGGCAGTTCGGCGGGCTGGGCGAAGCGCGACAGGTTGCAGACGCACAGCACGGTGTCCTCATCGGAGTGCTCCCCGTCGGCCGGGCCGCGCACGTAGGCGAGGACCGACGGGTTGTCGGTCGAGACCGTCTCGAAGGTCCCGTCCCCGAAGACCCGGTGCTGGCGGCGCACCTCGAGCATGCGCTTGGTCCAGTGCAGCTGGGAGCTCTGGTTGCGCAGCTGGGCCTCGACGTTGACCGACTGGAACCCGTAGACCGGGTCCATGAGCGGGGGTAGGTACAGCTGGGCGAAGTCGGCACGGCTGAAACCGGCATTGCGGTCCGGGGACCACTGCATCGGGGTGCGGACCCCGTCGCGGTCACCGAGGTAGATGTTGTCGCCCATCCCGATCTCGTCGCCGTAGTAGAGGATCGGGGATCCGGGGAAGCTGAACAGCAGGGCGTGGAGCAGTTCGGCCACCCTCCGGTCGCCGTCGACGAGCGGCATCAGCCGACGGCCGATGCCGATGTTGCGCTTCATGCGGGGGTCCTTCGCGTACTCGGCCCACATGTAGTCGCGTTCCTCGTCGCTCACCATCTCCAAGGTCAGCTCGTCGTGGTTGCGCAAGAAGATGCCCCACTGGGTGCCCCCCGGTATCGGGGGGGTGCGCGACAGGATCTCGGTGATCGGGTAACGCTGCTCGCGCCGGACCGCCATGAACATCCGCGGCATCACCGGGAAGTGGAAGCACATGTGGCACTCGTCGCCCTGCCCGAAATAGGCGACGACGTCCTCCGGCCACTGGTTGGCCTCGGCGAGCAGCACCCGCCCGGGGTAGAGCGAGTCGACCTCCTTGCGCAGCCTCTTCAGGTACTCGTGGGTCTCCGGCAGGTTCTCGCTGCTCGTGCCCTCACGCTCGAACAGGTACGGCACCGCGTCGAGACGGAACCCGTCGAGGCCGATGTCGAGCCAGTAGCGGCACACGTCGATCATCGTGTCGGCGACCTCGGGGTTGTCGTAGTTGAGGTCCGGCTGGTGCGAGAAGAAGCGGTGCCAGTAGAACTGCCCGCGCTGGGGGTCGAGCGCCCAGTTGGACTTCTCGGTGTCGACGAAGATGATCCGGGCGTCGGCGTAGCGGGTGTCGTCGTCGCTCCAGACGTACCAGTCCGCCTTCGGGTTGGTGCGGTCCTGGCGGGACTCGAGGAACCACGGGTGCTGGTCGCTGGTGTGGTTCATCACCAGGTCGGCGATGATCCTGATCCCCCGCCGGTGGGCCTCCTCGACGAGCTCGACGGCGTCGGCGAGGTCCCCGTACTCGGGCAGGATCGTCCAGAAGTCGGAGATGTCGTAGCCCCCGTCACGGAGCGGCGACTGGTAGAACGGCAGGAGCCAGAGGCAGTCGACCCCGAGCCACTGCAGGTAGTCGAGCTTCTCGGTGACGCCCCGCAGATCGCCGGTGCCGTCGCCGTTGGCGTCGTAGAAGCCGCGTACGAGGATCTCGTAGAACACCGCGTTCTGGAAC
>JAKABK010000407.1 GCA_021796905.1 Actinomycetes bacterium | reverse complement strand
CCGCGACATCGAGGCGGTCGTCGACCAGCTGCGCCTCGCCGACCTGGTCCGGGCGGTGAGCAGCGAGGAGCTGGCCCGGATCCTCGGCACCGGGTCGCCGGCCACCCTCCCGCAGCTCGCCGCGGCCGCGCCCGGCCCCTGGGGGCACATCCTCGGGTTGCACCACGAGGCGTTGAGCGAAGCGGTCGACGCCGTCACCCGTCTGGCCGGGGAGCGCAGCCGCGCCGCCGGCGAAGCGGCACCGACGGTGAGGATCGGACCGTCCCTGGCCGACTTCCTCGGGGCTCCGCGGGCCCGTTGAGCCAGCGGTAGTCTCCGGTGGTGGGCGAGCACCGGCGGAGCCTCGAGCCAGCCGACGTCGCCGACGACCCGCTCGTCGCGTTCCGGTCCTGGTACGCCGAGGCCGGAGCCGCCGGGGTGGTCGAGCCGGAGGCGATGGCGCTGGCGACCGCCGGCGCCGACGGCGCGCCCGACGTGCGTTTCGTGCTGCTGAAGGCGGTCGACGACCGGGGTTTCGTCTTCTACACCAACGAGAGCAGCACCAAGGGCGGGCAGCTCGCCGCCAACCCCCGTGCTGCGCTCGCCTGGAGGTGGGAGGCCCTCGACCGCCAGGTGCGGGCAGCCGGCCCCGTCGAGCGCGTCGCCGACACCGTCGCCGACGCCTACTTCGCCAGCCGGGCCAGGGGCTCGCAGATCGGGGCGTGGGCGTCCGAGCAGAGCCGGGTCATCGCCGGCCGCTCCAGCCTCGAGTCCCGGGTGGCCGGAGCCGAGGCCCGCTTCGCCGGCACGACGGTGCCGCGCCCACCGTGGTGGGGCGGTTTCCGGGTCGTGCCGGAGCGGGTCGAGCTGTGGCAGGGACGCGACAACCGTCTCCACGACCGTGTCCGCTACCGCCGGGGCCCGCAGGGCTGGGTCCGCGAGCGGCTCTCGCCGTGACCTGCCTGGTGCTCCGGGCTGCTCCGCCCGCCCGGCGTCCCCCCGGGGCTGTTTCGGTCACAATGGGGCCATGGCCGAAGAAGAGGACCTGGAAGTAGACGTCGAGGACCTGGCGACCGCGCTCGCCGGTGGTGCGAGGGTCCTCGACGTGCGCACCCCCGAGGAGTACGCCGAGGGTCACGTGACCGGGGCGGTCCTGATCCCCCTCGGGGAGCTGGCCGACCGCCGCGACGAGATCCCCGACGGCGACCCGCTGTACGTGATCTGCGCTGCGGGCGGTCGCAGCTTGCAGGCCACCCGGGCCCTGGTGGCTGCCGGTTACCGCGCCGTCTCGGTCGCCGGCGGGACCAACGGGTGGATCGCGAGCGGACGCCCGGTCTCGGTCGGCCCGGATGCGCACTGAGCCCGGCGGGACCCCGTACCGACTGGACGCTGACCCCGGCGGCGTTCCGGTGCCGGGGTGGGGCAGGTCTTTCCCCCGCTGCCGACCGGTGGGAGGCGGGAGGATAGCGCATTCCCACCTCCCCCAACCAGTCCCCATCCGGTAGGATCGGCCCCCGGAGCACCGGTACCGCGAGCCCCGGTCGAGGTTCCACCCCCGGTGGAGGCCTCGACCACCTCCCGGGTCGAGGAGAGGACATCGACGAAGTGCCAAACAACCACGCCGCTCAGCCCGAGGAGGACCTGGTCCGCCTCTACTTGAACGACATCGGCAAGCACGCGCTCCTCACCAAGGACGACGAGGCCCGGCTGGCCCAGGCCATCGAAGCCGGCCGGGAAGCCCGCAGCGAGCTCGGTTCGGGTAACGCCCTGACCCCGGCACGCAAGCGGGAGCTGCGCCGGTTGGTCCGTCGTGGTGACGAGGCCGCCGAGACCTTCGTCAAGGCCAACCTCCGCCTGGTCGTGTCGATCGCCAAGAAGTACCAGGCTGCCGAGCTCCCGCTGCTCGACCTGGTCCAGGAGGGGAACCTCGGCCTGATGCACGCGGTCGAGAAGTTCGACTGGCGCAAGGGCTTCAAGTTCTCCACCTACGCCACCTGGTGGATCCGCCAGGCGATCACCCGGGGGATCGCCAACACCGGCCGCACCGTCCGTCTCCCGGTCCACGCCGGCGACCTGCTGACCCGGGTGACCAAGGCCCGGGGACGCCTGGAGGGCCAGCTCGGGAGGCGCCCGACGGTCTCCGAGCTCGCCGCCGACCTCGAGCTCGAGGAGGAGAAGGTCACCGAGATCCTCCGGCACGCCGCCGAGCCGCTCTCGCTGTCCGAGCCGCTGCGCGAGGACGGGGACGCCGAGCTCGGCGACGTTGTCGAGGACCGCTCCGCGGTTTCGCCGTTCGAGGCTGCGGCGGCGTCGTTGCTCTCGGGCGAGGTCAACAAGATGCTCGTAGCTCTCGACGAGCGGGAGCGGGAGATCCTCCGCCTGCGCTTCGGGCTCGACCGGGGCGAGCCGCGGACCCTCGACGAGGTCGGCGAGCACTTCAGCCTGACGCGGGAGCGGATCCGCCAGATCGAGGCCCGGGCGATGTCCAAGCTGCGCCACCCCTCCACCGACCGGGGCGCCCGGGAGCTGCTCACCGGCTGAACCGGTCCGCGCTCTGGGCTGGTCGGGGTGTGGGCTGGTCGGGGTGGGTGTCGGCCGCTGCCGGTCTTCACCAA
>JAKABK010000406.1 GCA_021796905.1 Actinomycetes bacterium | reverse complement strand
TCGGGCACCGGCACCACCGGCACCAACGGGCAGGTGGGCTTCACCTTCAGCTCTCGCCAGCAGAGCACCTGGTGCGCGCTGGCGACGGTGAGCGACACGGGCTACAGCCCCGGCAGTGGTGAGACCATCTTCAGCACGTAGTTGTGCCGAGGCGGAGATCCGGGGGATGACTGGCGTCATGCGTCCTGGGCTCCGGAGACGACGGCGGAGAGATGGTGAGCTCACTGAGCACCTCCTTGGGTCAGGGACCGGCGGGACCATCCGGTCAGTCGGGCGCGTCGAAGACGACCACACAGTTCTGGCCGCCGAAGCCGAAGGCGTTGGCGGTGGCGGCGCGGACCTCGATCGAACGGGCGTGGTGGGGCACGTAGTCGAGATCGCATTCGGGATCGGGACGTCGAGGTTGATGGTCGGGGGGACGGTGCCGTCTCGGATGGCGAGGGCGCAGACCATCGCGCCGAGCGAGCCGGGCGCGAACGAAGCGGCACGGGCTGGCACGAGCTGGGGACCGCCGGTGCGCAAGACGTCATAGAACGGGGTACTGACGAAACAGTTCTGGGCGCAGATGGCGATCGAGGAGAACCGCTGGGTCGGGAGTTCGAGTCTCTCCCCCGGCGCTGGGCCGTGCTCGGCATGTGGGTGGCGCAAGGGTCCGACCGCCAGGGTCCGACCGTGACGGTCCGACCGCGACGGTCCGATCGTGAGGCTCTCCCGAGCTCGGTCTCGGGGGCCCGGTAGCCTTGGTGATCGCCATGGGGACGGAGCATCGAGAGGGGAGCGGGCGGCCTGCCGGCCGGCACAGCCGTCCGGGCAGCTTCGGGAGGATGGTGGCACGGCGGATCGGCCTGGCCGTCTCGCTGATCGCCGTGGTGGCGGGGATCGGGATCGGTGCGCACATCGCGTGGTTCTACTGGCGCTCGCACACCGTGGGCTCGGCGCTCATCAGGAACGAGCAGGCGGCCATCGCCGGTGCCTCCCGGACGGGAGCGGCGTCGAGCTGCTCGTCAGCCGGCCGTTCCCCGTCGAACGCAGCGGCAACGGCAGCACCCGCTCCCAGTGGGACACCGGTCCCGATCGGCATCCTGGAGGCGCCAGCGATCGGGCTGCGTGCCCCGGTGGTCGAGGGCGTCGGTAATGCCGAGCTCAACGTGGCGGTGGGCCACGTTCCCGCCAGCGTGCTCCCCGGCCAGATCGGGACCGCGGTGCTGTCGGCGCACGACGTGTCGTGGTTCAGCCGGATCAACCACCTCCACCCGGGTGCGACCGTCTCGTTCGTCGAGCCGTGCCATACGTTCCGGTACCGGGTGGTCGGGGGTGCGGTGGTGAAGAGCGGCCGCCCGGTCTACTCGACGTTGGTGCCGGAGCTGGCCCTGGTGACCTGCTACCCGTTGAACGCGCTCTTCCTCACGCCGGACCGCTACGTGTTGACGGCGCAGCTGGTGGGGGTGACCGATACCGCGGGCTCGGTACCAGGGACCCCGGATCCTGCCGTCCTGCCCCCGCCGCTCGTCGTGCCGGCGCCGGCCGCCCTGGAGGCCCAGGGCCTGACGCTCGCCACCAACGACGCTCCCCTCGGCACGCTCGACTTCCACGGGGACCCGTCCGCCGCCATCCAGGAGAGCCCGGTGCCCATGCAGGTCGAGGCGTCGGTGCTCCAGCTCTACTTCGCCGCCATCCGCAGTGCCGAGCAGGATCGACCCGGATGGTGGTCGGCGCTGGCACCGACCGTGCCGTTCGCCGACGCCGGTCCGCTGGTCGGGGCCGCCATCGTCCGCAACGACGCTTCGGTGATTCCCACCCTGGACGTCGTCGGGACCACCTTCACGGGTGCGTCCGTGTCCGCCGAGCCGGAGCTGGTCGGAGGGAGGGATCCCGGGGTGTACCGCCTGACCATGGGTGCGACGGTCCACGGCGGGACGCTGGTGGTGACCGGGTGGCAGCTCAAGCGGATCGGGGGATGACCGTTCCTGGACCGCCCCGGTCGACGCTGGTCCGCACCAGGATGGGTGGGCGCAGCGACACGGAGACCGACACCGACACCGCGACCGACACCGCGACGCCGCCCTCTCCGGAGCATCCGGGGGGTGCCGGGGAGGGCCCCCCCGCCGTCCCTGCGCCCGGTGCCAGCGCGTCGGTGTGGGTCCGGCGCGTCGGGTGGGGTCTGCTCGCCCTGCAGCTGGCCTGGCTGGTCGGCTACAGCGTGGTCGAATTCCAGCGCTTCGCCCTCACCTTGGACTTTGCCGCCTACCATCAGGCGTGGTATCTGATCGCCCACGGGGACCTTGACCCGTACGACACCGTGCTCGGGTTCCCGTTCTGGCGGAACAACGGTGAGTTCCTCATGTGGCCGCTGGCGCTCGCCGGCGTGCCCTTCGACCATGGCGTCGTCCTCCTGTGGATCCAGGACCTGGCCGTCGTGGGGACCGAGGCGGTGGCGCTCGCCTGGGTGGTCGACCTGGTGGGTCGGCCCGCATGGGCACGCCGCTTCCCGCCCGACCTGGCGGTGGGGGTGGCCGTGGTGCTCCTCGTGGCCGACCCGTGGGTGTACTGGACGGCCGCGTTCGACTTCCACTTCGAGCCGATCGACGCGCTGCTC
>JAKABK010000405.1 GCA_021796905.1 Actinomycetes bacterium | reverse complement strand
GCGGGAGGCGACCTGCGAGCTGGTCGGTCGGCTAAGCGACGCCGGCGGGCTGCGGGCGACGATCTCGGTCCCCCGCCTCGGCCTGGAGCCGCCGGCCGGCGCGCTCGGCTGGGGCGAGGCGGTCTCCGGCGACGACGACCCCGAGCCGGTCGGGGTCGCCTTCGACCATCCGCTGTGGGTGCTGTTCTCGTCGGGGACGACCGGCAGACCGAAAGGTATCGTCCACGGCCACGGCGGGGTCCTCCTCGAGCACCTGAAGGAGGCGGCGCTTCACGCCGACCTGCGCGCCGGTGAACGGTTCTGCTGGTACACCTCGCCGTCGTGGATGATGTGGAACTACCAGCTCGCTGGTCTGCTCGTCGGGGCGACGATCGTGACCTACGACGGCAGCCCGTCCTGGCCGTCCACCGCCTCGCTGTGGGCTCTCGCCGCCCGGGCCCGGGTGGCGGTCCTCGGGACCAGCCCCGCCTACCTGCTGGCCTGCGAGAAGGCCGGGTGCCACCCCGGGATCGACCACGACCTGTCCGCCCTCCGGCTGCTCGGGGTGACCGGGTCGGTGCTGCCCGCCTCCTCCTACAACTGGGTCTCCGCCGAGCTGGGAGGGCAGGTGACGATCGGGGCGATCAGCGGCGGCACCGACGTGGTCAGTGCGTTCGTCGGGTCGACCCCGGGGGTGCCCACCCGTCCGGGGGAGCTGGCCGCACCGCACCTCGGGGTGGCCCTCGACTCCTGGGGCCCCGACGGGCGGCCGGTGCGGGGGGAGGTCGGGGAGCTGGTCGTGACCGAACCGATGCCTTCGATGCCGGTCCGCTTCTGGGACGACCCTGACGGCTCGCGTTACCGCGACGCCTACTTCTCGACCTTCCCGGGGGTGTGGCGCCACGGGGACTGGATCACGATCAACGACCACGGGGGGGTGGTGATCCACGGTCGGTCCGACTCGACCCTCAACCGCCACGGGATCCGGATGGGCAGCGCCGAGATCTACGAGGCGGTCGAGTCGCTCCCCGAGATCGTCGAGTCGCTGGTCGTCGGCGTCGAGCAACCCGACGGCGGGTACTGGATGCCGCTTTTCGTGGTGCTCGCCCCAGGTGTGGACCTCGACGACCGACTGACCGAGCGGGTCCGCCGGGCCGTGCGCGAGCGCGTCTCGCCCCGTCACGTCCCAGACGAGGTGATCGCGGTGCGAGCGGTGCCCCACACCCGGACCGGCAAGAAGCTCGAGGTGCCGGTCAAACGGATCCTGCAGGGCGCTGCGGCCTCGGAGGTGCTCGACCCGGGCGCGCTCGACGACCCGGGGGCCCTCGAGGACTTCGCTGCCGTCGCCGCCCGCAGGCCGCGACCAGCAGGCTGACCCGCCCGCACGCATCCGTGGGGGACCGACCGGGGGAAAGGCCTCCCCTGCCGCGGGCTCCCCTCCTGCTCCGTCGGACCGGTCCGGCTCTCCTGCCCGACCGCCACGGTGGGCTCGTCGCGCTCGACGGGGCTCCCGGGCGTGCCGGGCGTGCCGGGCGTGCCGGGCGTGCCGGGCGTGCCGGGCGCTCCCGTCAGGGGCGGCTGCCGGCGTAGGCCCTGGCGGTCTCCCGGTCGTCGAAACCGCAGATGTCGGTGATCCTCCCGTCGCGTACGGTGAGGACCTGCCAGCGGGTACGGGAGCCGCCGTCCACCGGGCCGCCGGGGCGCGAGACCCTGAGCCCGACGATCAACGCCCCGGGCACGGCGACCACCTCGTCGACCTCGGCCGACATCCCCTCCCCGCGGGCAGCCGCGTACCAGGCCAGGACCTCGGTGCGGTTGTGGCATCCCCACACGTCGTCACCGGGCGGGCCCCAACGCACGTCGGGAGCGAGCAGCTCACCGTAGGCCTCGAGATCCCCCGACTCGAGGGCGGAGCGGACCGTGGCGGCGAGCTGTTCGGGACCGGAGGCTTCCACCGCTGCGAGCATGCCATACGCCGCGCCGTCGCTCCCACCTCGGGACCCGCGGCGACCGCGCGGTACATCAGGCGCCCCTACGTGCCGGGACCGCCGGGGCGTCGGCGAGCGATGCGACGGTGACGCTCAGACGAAGGGCTGCCGCTGCCGGATCGCCTAGACATGACCCCCGATGACCGATGATCCACCGGGTGCCGACGGGTCGTGAGCCGACGGAGCGGTCCGTGACCCGCCGGGGGTACTTCTTGTTCCGGCTAGGTCCGTACTTCCGCCAGGTCGCTGGCCTGCTGGTGGTGGGATCGGCAGCCGGGGTCGTGATGAACGTGGCGGTCGTCGCCCCGGCGGTGTTCCTCGGTCGTGCGGTCGACACGGTGCTCTCCTACCAGCGCCACGAGGCGAACGCCGGGCAGGTGGCCCTGGCCGCCGGGTTGTTCGTGGCCGCGACCGCGGCGACCCAGGTCCCCCGGATCGGCAAGCGGTACTGGCTGGACCTGGCGCGGGCCCGGTTCCGGGCGAACGTCCGGGCCGACGCGCTGCGCGGGGTGCTGTCCTGGCCGATGGCGCGTCTGGCCGAGCTGTCGGTGGGTGGCGTGATGGAGCGGGTGATCGGCGACGTGGAGGTGCTGGGCGTCGGGGTCGGTGAGGTGATCGTCGAGACCTGGGAC